>NZ_DKLH01000013.1:0-1544 GCF_002455685.1 Sphingobacterium sp. UBA6645 | reverse complement strand
ATACCTGCAATTTTTTTAATATCTAATCCTGTTTTTGCAGATAGCGTCTCTTTAACATTGTCGGTATTTCTACCGAACATATGGTTTACGATCTTATCCTCGTCTTCCGTAGGACCTTGGTTGAACAAGGCACCCAAATTGTCAAAGATACTGCCGTTATGCTTGCTATCGATTGCATTTTGAATACCGTTAGCTTGCTCTGGACTCTTGTTTGCGTTGTAGTTCAAAGCAGACATCATCAAAGGTACTGCAGCCGCAACAACATATTGCGCTTTATCCTTGTCTACGCCTAGTTTTTGGGAAATGCTATCTACAGCTTGGGAACCGATATTGCCGGAAATTAAATCTGTGATGTTCATGTTTTGGTTTATTTTATTTTATTATTATAAATTTACTGCTTATAACTCAAATATAAAGCCAAATTAAATGCATATACGGACAACAATTTTAGGGTTAGTATTGATATCTGGTATTTTTACTTCTTGTCAATCAGAAACCGATAAAAAAGAAAAAACTGAAATTGAAAAGACTCATCTTACAGCAACCCTAGCTAAAGATATTTTTGCTCTACCCACTCATTGCTTACAGATCGAATACCCTAATAAATTGGGGCAGGTTATTGCTTCAGATGCCGATCTAAAGACTCCGAAAGCCTTGCGCCCTGTGTTTTACGGATGCTTCGACTGGCATTCGTCTGTTCATGGATATTGGTCTATCGTGAAGTTAATGAAGCAGTTTCCGGAGCTGGATGCCAACGGTGTGGTCCGCCAGGTTCTTAATCAGCATATTACTCCAGAAAACGGGGTCATCGAGAAAGCCTTTTTTGAAGATAAGAATAACTTAGGTTTCGAGCGTACCTATGGATGGGCATGGCTCTTTAAATTGCAGGAAGAGCTGCATACCTGGAATGATCCGGATGCCAAGCGATGGGAGCAGGCCTTACAACCGTTGGTAGATCTTTTGGTAAATCGCTATAAGGAATATTTGCCAAAGCAAGTTTACCCAATACGAACCGGACAGCACGACAATACAGCCTTCGGACTCTCACTGTCGCTAGATTACGCGCGCACCGTGGGAGATAGATCCTTCGAAGCAGTGATCAAAGAACATAGCCTTCGTTATTTCAAGCAGGACGTTAATTGTAACCTTGCTTATGAACCAAGCGGAAATGATTTCCTTTCTCCTTGCATGGAAGAAGCTTTTCTGATGAGCAAAATTATGGATAAGCAAGAATACAATGCTTGGCTAAAGACTTTTATGCCCGCTCTATTTGATAAAGACTTTAAATTAGAACCTGCCGTTGTAAAAGATCGTACCGATGGTAAATTGGTTCACCTTGATGGTCTAAACTATAGCCGTGCTGCCTGCTTATTTGGAATCGTAAAACAAATTCCAGAACTAGAAAGCCTGAAAGCAATTGCCGAAAACCATATCGCATTTTCTATCGGAAATATCTCCGCAAAAGATGATTACATGGGCTCACACTGGCTAGGAACGTTTGCGTTGTATGCGCTTAGTGGTAGCTAGTAGTTAGTATTTAGTAG
>NZ_DKLH01000053.1:0-14154 GCF_002455685.1 Sphingobacterium sp. UBA6645 | reverse complement strand
TATCTTCCTACTCGATTGTATCTATTCGATTGTTATAGAAATTTCAAAATGTCTTTTATGTATTTTGTTATTTCGCTCAAACTTTAAGACTTTTACAAAGTTTTAAATGAACAATGGAACTTATCAGTACCCTCATCGACTTTATCCTGCACATTGATGTGCATCTGGTCAATATCACCCAAGAATATCAAGCTTGGACCTACCTCATCCTCTTTCTGATCATCTTTGCTGAAACAGGTCTTGTCGTTACGCCCTTCTTGCCCGGAGATTCTGTTTTATTCGCTGCAGGCGCATTGATTGCCAAGCCGGAGACCGATCTCAATTTATTTGTGATGATGGGTTTACTGATTGCCGCCGCTATTATAGGCGATTTCGTGAATTATGAAATAGGGAAACATTTCGGCGCCCGATTATTCAAACCGGGGTCTAAAATCTTTAAACCCGCCTATCTCGAAAAGACTCAAAACTTCTACAGTAAATACGGGTTAAAAACTATTATCTACGCCCGCTTTGTGCCTATTGTCCGCACCTTTGCTCCATTCGTTGCCGGTATTGTGAAGATGCCCTACAGCAAGTTTGGGCTCTATAATATCGTCGGTGGTATCTTATGGGTATCCTTGTTCCTGATTGTTGGTTATTTCTTCGGACAGATTCCATTCGTGAAAAATAATTTTTCCCTTGTGGTACTGGCGATTATCGGTATCTCACTCCTACCGGCTATAATAGAAGTCATAAAAGCACGTTTTTCTAACAGTAAAAAATAACGAAGGCTGTTTAAACGCTTTTTGTTGTTACTAGTCTGTAAAAAGAAAAACTATGCGCTATCTATTACTTGCTATTGCCCTATGGGTGAACCCAATTTTTGCACAGAAAAACATTAAACTTGACCGTTCAGAAGCGAAGGAAGCCTATGAGTATCTCAATAAAATTCGTAGCAATCCTGAAAAATATCGCAGAGCATTACAGATCTCGAATATCAAACAGGTGACCCGCACCAAGTTGGTTTGGAATAAGGATTTAGCGAAGGTAGCAGAGTATAGAGCCTATGATATGGCTAATAGAAACTATTTCGATCATACCAACCCTGAAGGCATAGGACCAAATTATTATATCCAAAAGGCAGGATACGACCTGAATAAAGATTGGCTGAAGCGCCGTTCTAATAATAATTTTGAGTCTATTGCAGCAAATCACGCTAGTGGCGTGGATGCTATCGAGGCGTTTATTATTGGTCATGGATCGCCGGGAAAGATGCATCGCAAACATCTTTTAGGTATGGACCAATGGAATGGCTCACTCAAGGATGTGGGGATAGGCTTTGCGCGCGTTCCACGTGGCTCAACCTACAAAACCTATATCTGTGTCATTATCGCTAAACATGATTGGTAAATAGGCTTATTTCTTTTCTTGAAGTTTTATACCTTTGCATATGATAAAATCAATGACAGGTTATGGTATTGGTTCTGCCGATAATGGAACCGTTAAATATACCGTAGAAATCAAGTCTTTAAATTCTAAGTTTTTAGAACTCAACTTACGCCTACCAAAAGCAGTTTCTGACAAGGAACTATTCCTCCGCGGGGAATGCAGTAAGCTGATCGAGCGCGGAAAAGTCAATATCAACATTTCTACCGAATATGTCGACCAGACAGCAAAAGGTGCCTCTATCAATGCTGAGCTGCTGAAAGCATACTACGTGCAGCTTCAGGAAATAGCAACGGAGTTGGGCGATTCCAAAGCCAACCTATTCGAGCAAGCATTGAATATGCCCGAGGTAATCAGTCATGATGATGAAGTAGATGAAGAAGAAGGAAATGTCCTGACATCTGCTTTTTATGCTGCTGTAGAAAAATTCAACACCTTTCGTAAGGACGAGGGCAATGTGCTTAAACAAGACTTGCAACATCGTGTAGAATTGATTTTATCACATCTTACAGAGGTTGAATCAGTAGAGGGTAGCCGTATCCCATTGATTCGCGAACGCATCAACCAATATATGGAAGAGGCGGTCGGTAAGGAAAATGTCGATATGAACCGCTTCGAGCAGGAGTTGGTGTTCTATATCGAGAAATTAGATATTACCGAAGAGAAAGTTCGCCTTCGTAGCCACTGTAACTACTTCATCGATGCATTGAACGGTGCTGATTCTAATGGAAAGAAATTAGGTTTCATCTCGCAAGAGATGGGTCGTGAGATCAATACCCTTGGTTCTAAGGCCAATAATGCGCAGATCCAACAGATCGTCGTGAAGATGAAGGATGAATTAGAAAAAGTAAAAGAGCAATTGCTAAACGTACTATAGCATGAACGGTAAATTATTAATCTTTTCTGCTCCTTCCGGAGCGGGAAAAACAACCATAGTTAAACGACTATTGGAACAACACGGGGATAAGATTGCTTTTTCTATCTCTGCAAGTACACGTGAAGCTCGCGGAACCGAGCAAGATGGTGTAGACTATTATTTTATTTCTAAAGAAGATTTCCTTCATAAAGTAGCCAAACAAGAGTTTATTGAGTTTGAAGAGGTGTATAGCGGTACTTTTTACGGAACACTGCGCGCAGAGGTTGAACGCATTTGGAACGAGGGCAAGCATGTAATCTTTGATATTGATGTCGTGGGAGGCTTGCGCTTAAAGTCTAAATTTCCAGAGGAAGCTTTAGCGATATTCGTAAATCCACCATCCTTAGAAGTGCTGAAAGAACGCCTAACAGGTCGTGGCACAGACTCTGAGGAGAAATTGAAAGAGCGTTTTGCAAAAGCAGAGCATGAATTAAGTTTTGCTAACAAGTTTGACGTGGTGCTTCAGAACAACGATTTAGAAACCGCTTGTGCGGAAGCAGAAAAGCTAGTTTTAAATTTTATCAATTCATAAATGAGCAATACACAGGTAGGTTTGTTTTTCGGATCTTTTAATCCGGTGCATATCGGTCACCTGATTATTGCGAATTATATGGCAAATTATACCGCTTTGGATGAGGTTTGGTTCGTGGTATCACCGCAAAACCCATTCAAAGAGAAGAAGAGTTTGGGCAATATGTACGATCGGTTGGAGATGGTCAATCTGGCAATCGAGGGTGTCGACAAATTAAAAGCGTCCGACATCGAGTTTAAATTGCCCCAACCCTCTTATACCATAGATACACTGACCCATCTGAAGGAAAAATATCCAACGAAGGATTTTATCTTAATCATGGGTGAGGACAATCTACAAGGATTAATGAAATGGAAAAATGCGGATATCCTACTCCGGGATTATCGCATTGTGGTTTATCCTCGCCCCGGCTACGATGGCGGAGAGCTGAAGAACCATCCTTCCATAACCATGACAGAAACCCCAGTAATGGAACTATCTTCCACATTCTTGCGCCAGGCTGTCAAAGACGGCAAATCTATTAAATTCTATACGCCAGATAAGGTCATCGAGTTTATCGATAAAAAGGGTTTATATTCTTAAATCACCCTCCACTTTTTCCGAAAAAATTCAAAACAAATCCTGCAATCTCCTGTTGTAATTAGTAAAATAATCACACAACAAAATAGGAGATCAAAAAATGGATAAATTAGATTTAAAAGGAAAATGGAACGAGATGAAAGGTAAAATCAAGCAAGAATATGCTGATTGGACTGATGATGATTTGAAGTATGAAGAAGGAAAAGATGACGAGTTATTAGGAAGACTTCAACAAAAACTCGGACAAACAAGAGAAGACGTTATTACTTGGCTTAAAGGCTTAGGATAGGCGACTAGTATTTAGTAGTTAGTATTAAGACCTATGGTCGCCAACTAAATATTTACTAATCTTTGTTTCTGAAAAGTTGGTGCAGGTTATCAACTTCGATATATCACTCACTTTTCATTATCTTATATAATCCCAATCATAGCCCTTCTGAAGCAGCTTTGATTGGGGTTTGTATTGGGTTATAATTGGGTTTGAAAGGGGATTAAGCAGAAGCAGTCTTAACCCAAGAGGAAGGTTGGATTTAAAGGAAGGTTGTAAGGATTAACAGAATCAACCTTACTTTCCAATATCCGTCACTACACCGGATCCTGATCATCCTAAAATCCTTCCTTTTCTGGTTCAGACAAACGATCGTTTCGAAGCCAAAGGTTCAAAAAACCCCCCATACTCTAATGTCTCATATCTAATATCTAACGCACCAAAAATAACATAACCTTGATTTTGCGAAATCCTACTTTTCATATCTTTTCTCTAACTTAGCGAGATGTCGAAAAAGAAACCAACTATACTTGTCGTAAATGACGATGGAATTACTGCTCCGGGCATTAAAGTGCTTTTGGAAGTTATGCAGGAAATCGGAGATGTTATTGTTGTGGCGCCTGACAGTCCACAATCGGGCATGGGACACGCGATTACAATCGGTAGACCTTTACGATTAGACAAGATTGATTTATATCCTGGCGTGGAGATGTACAAATGCTCCGGTACGCCTGTTGACTGTGTTAAATTGGCGGTAAACAAGATCTTTAAAGGCAAGAAACCTGATTTATGTGTTTCGGGAATCAATCATGGGTTGAACTATTCGATCAATGTGTTGTATTCAGGAACGATGTCGGCTGCGGTAGAGGGTGCTATCGAGGATATTCCATCGATTGGATTTTCATTAGATGACTTCTCGCATAACGCTGATTTTTCGCATACCAGATCGTATGTAAAGACCATTGCGCAACAAGTTTTGTTGAATGGTCTTCCAAAGAACACTTTGTTGAATGTCAATTTTCCGAATATAGCTAAGGATATTCACGGCATTAAAGTATGTCGTCAGGCAAATGCGAAGTGGTTTGAGGAATTCGATGAACGTTTAGACCCATACAATAGAGAATACTTTTGGATGACGGGTAACTTCCTGCTACAGGATCGCGGCGAGGATACGGATGTTTATGCGCTAGCCAATGGCTTTGTCTCCATTGTTCCTACACAATTTGACATGACAGCACATCATGCAATTCCGGAGTTGAATTCTTGGAGTTTTGACGATAAGTAAGCGATGAAGAATAATTTTTTATTGGGTTTAATCTTGGGCGCAATCAGTCCGGCATTAGCTTATTATCTAACTGAATTTACGGAACTGCATCTGCAGCTATTTCCTACGAAGCCAGCGGGCTTCTATGTGCTTGCCGCTACGGTTAATCTGGTGGCTGCATGGATTTCGCATAAGAAGGGCTTTGACAAGATAGCAACAGGATTGATCTTAGCGACTTTCTTAGGGATGATGTGGTTAATTTTTACGAAGAATATTTCAATTTAAGCTTTTAGGCTGCTTTATAGTTATGGAAAAACTGACACTGGGCTTCTCGCCCTGTCCGAATGATACATTTATTTTTGATGCGTTGATACATGGAAAGATTGACACTGGGGGGCTTCAGTTCCACGTGGAATATCATGATGTGGAAACGCTGAATGCGAAGGCGTTTGCTAAAGATTTGGATATCACCAAATTAAGCTACCATGCTTTTGCCTATGCGGTTGAAGACTACGAATTGCTGGACGCGGGAAGTGCGCTGGGCTTTGGCGTAGGGCCGCTATTGATCTGCAAGGACGAGGCATTAGCTGCACAATTGGGACGTTACGCCGGAGGCGATCTACCTGAAGAATTTGCTAATCTAAAAGTCGGTATTCCCGGCAAATATACCACCGCTAATTTCCTGTTGGGTCTGGCCTATCCCGGTTTGCAGAACAAACAAGAGATGGTATTCTCGGATATAGAAGCATCTTTACTAGACGGAAGTATCGATGTAGGATTGATTATCCATGAGAACAGGTTCACTTATATGGACAAGGGTCTTCATAAAATTGCGGACCTTGGGGACTTTTGGGAAAAAACGACAGGTTCGCCGATTCCATTAGGCGGAATCGTCATTAAGCGATCATTACCGCAGGAAGTCAAAGAAAAGGTGAATAGGTTGCTGAAGG
Organism: Sphingobacterium sp. UBA6645; assembly: GCF_002455685.1. NCBI lineage: Bacteria > Pseudomonadati > Bacteroidota > Sphingobacteriia > Sphingobacteriales > Sphingobacteriaceae > Sphingobacterium > Sphingobacterium sp. UBA6645. The sequence goes on along the minus strand of NZ_DKLH01000053.1, from coordinate 8,220 downwards.
AAAGCGTGCAGTATGCCTTTGCGAATCCGAAATCGGGCATTGACTATATCCGTTCGCATGCGCAAGAAATGGAAGAAGAAGTCATGTATAAACACATCGAATTGTACGTTAATAGCTATTCTGAGGAGCTTGGGGATGAAGGCAGACGTGCCGTCAATCGTATGTTCGATAAGGCCCGCACATTGAATCTGATTCCGACAACATCAAAAAATATATATTTAGTAAAATAATTGATAAAAAAGGTTTGGGAAACTGTTAGTTATCATCTGTATTAACTAAATTTGCCCGATTAATGTCAAAATGTCTGCTACTAGGGTTTGGAGTCATTATTGTACATGCCAATACAGAAATAGAGAATTATGTTAAAATTTTTAAGCAAATTATTCGGCAGTAAGTCTGAAAGAGATATCAAAGGGGTACAACCGATTGTACAGAAGATTAAGGATGAGTACGAGAAGCTATCGGGCTTGAGCCATGATGAACTGCGTGGAAAAACCCTAGCATTTAAGAGCAGAATCGCTGAATATTTGCAAGACATTGATAAGGAAATTGACGAATTGAAACTACATGCGGAGGCTACCGAAGACATGGAAGACAAGACGGCAACATACGAGAAAGTTGATAAATTAACCAAAGACCGCGACAAGAAATTAGAAGAGGTATTAGCGGAGATCCTTCCGGAAGCCTTTGCGGTTGTCAAAGAAACAGCAAGACGTTTTACTGAAAATAAAGAAATCAAGGTTACAGCGAGTCAATTTGATAGAGACCTAGCGGTTCGTAAGCCGAACGTTACTATCGACGGCGAGTTTGCAATCTGGAAAAATAGTTGGACTGCAGCCGGTACGGACGTAACATGGAACATGGTTCACTATGATGTGCAGTTGATCGGTGGTATTGTATTGCACCAAGGAAAGATCGCTGAGATGTCTACAGGTGAGGGTAAAACGTTAGTAGGTACATTGCCTACTTATTTGAACGCGCTATCTGGCCAAGGTATCCACATCGTAACGGTCAATGATTACTTAGCACGTCGTGACTCGGAGTGGAATGGTCCTATCTTCGAATTCCACGGATTGAGCGTTGATTGTATCGACAAACACCAACCTAACTCACAACAACGTCGTCAGGCATACCAAGCGGATATCGTTTATGGAACGAACAATGAGTTCGGTTTCGACTATTTGCGTGATAACATGACGAATACCAAAGAGTCAATGGTTCAGCGCAAATTGCACTTTGCAATGATCGATGAGGTTGACTCGGTATTAATTGACGATGCACGTACGCCTTTAATTATTTCTGGTCCTATCCCATTGGGCGATCAGCATGAGTTTTACCAATTGAAACCAAGAATCGAACGTTTAGTAAATGCGCAAAAAGCTTATATCAATACCGTATTGAATCAAGCAAAGAAAGCAATTGCTGATGGCGATACAGACGTTGAAAAAGGTGGTTTAGCACTATTCCGTGCTTACCGCGGTTTGCCGAAGAATAAAGCGTTAATCAAGTTCTTAAGTGAGGGCAATCACCGTCAGATCTTACAGAAAGTTGAAAACTACTATATGCAGGAGCAGAACCGCCATATGCCGAAGGCAGATGCGGAATTGTTCTTTGTAATCGATGAGAAAAACAATCAAGTAGAGCTTACAGAAAAAGGTATTGAATTAATTACAGCTACTGGAGAAGATCCAAGCTTCTTTATCTTACCAGACGTAGGTACAGAGATTGCGGAAATCGAAAAAACAGATATCCCTGTAGAAGAGAAAGCACAACGTAAAGAGGAGTTGATGCGCGATTACTCGGTAAAAGCAGAGCGTATTCACTCAATCAACCAATTGCTGAAAGCATATACTTTATTTGAGATCGATGATCAATACATCGTTGATGAGGGTAAAGTAAAGATTGTAGATGAGCAAACAGGTCGTATTATGGATGGTCGTCGTTATTCTGACGGTCTACACCAAGCGATCGAGGCGAAAGAAAATGTGAAAGTAGAGGACGCGACACAAACTTACGCGACGATTACCTTACAAAACTACTTCCGTATGTACCACAAGTTATCAGGGATGACGGGTACTGCATCTACAGAAGCAGGAGAGCTTTGGGAAATCTACAAATTAGACGTTGTGGAGATCCCTACAAACAAAGGAATTCAACGTGATGACCGTCAAGATTTTATCTATCGTACGGCTCGCGAGAAATATAATGCTGTAGCACAAGAAATCCAGACATTGACAGAGGCAGGCCGTCCGGTATTGGTTGGTACGACTTCGGTTGAGATTTCGGAGTTATTAAGCCGTATGTTGAAGCTTCGTGGTGTTAAGCACAACGTGTTGAACGCGAAATTGCACCAGAAAGAGGCGGATATCGTAGCAGAAGCTGGTCGTCCGGGTCAGGTTACTATTGCGACGAACATGGCTGGTCGTGGTACGGATATTAAATTAACAGAAGAGGTTATCAATGCGGGTGGTTTAGCGATCATCGGTACGGAGCGCCATGAGTCTCGTCGTGTTGACCGTCAGTTAAGAGGTCGTGCGGGACGTCAGGGTGACCCAGGTTCGTCACAGTTCTTTGTATCCCTAGAGGATCCATTGATGCGTTTATTTGCTTCAGAGCGTATCTCTAACCTAATGGTTAAGATGGGTGTTGAAGATGGCGAGGTGATGCAACACAGTATGTTGACAAAATCTATCGAGCGTGCTCAACGTAAAGTAGAGGAGAACAACTTTGGTATTCGTAAGCGTTTGTTAGAGTATGACGATGTGATGAACTCGCAACGTAATGTAATTTACACAAAACGTAAGAATGCATTGTTCGGAGAGCGTTTAGACGTGGATTTGAACAATACGATCTATGATGTTGTAGAAGATATCGTATTAGAGGCGAAAGAAGATAATAACTTCGACGAGTTCCAAATTGAAGTAATCCGCGTATTTGCTATCAATCCGGAGATTTCTAAAGAGGAATTTGCTTCGACATCAGGAAATGATTTAGTAGAGAAATTGTTTACTCAGGTAATCAATTACTACCATAAGAAAGCAGAAAACATCGCAGCAATGACATTGCCAGTATTGACCAATGTAATGGCTGAGCGCGGAGGAATGATAGAAAATATCGTAATTCCGTTCAGCGATGGTATTCGTGGCATTCAAGTTGCTTCAAATTTGAAGAAAGCAGTAGAGAGCAATGGTAAGGATGTGTTCAGATCATTTGAGAAAGGCATTGTATTAGCTTTGATCGATGAGGCATGGAAAGAACACCTTCGTGAGATGGATGATTTGAAACAATCTGTTCAGAATGCTGTTTATGAACAAAAAGATCCTATTATTATCTATAAAATGGAGGCTTACAACTTGTTTAAAAACATGTTAGCTTCTATGAATAAAGATATCGTTAGTTTCTTATTTAAAGGAGAGATCCCGGGACAACAACAAGAAGCAGAGAATATTCAAGCTGCTCGTTCGGAGGCTCCGAAGGTAAAAACAACGGAAACAAAAGAGGAACTTAGTTCACCAACAGGCGTTAGTGAAGAGGATTTGAATACACAGGAGCCGCAAGTAACTCAACCGATTCGTAAAGAACAAGAGGTTGGAAGAAACGATGAGTGTCCTTGTGGATCAGGTCTTAAATACAAGAACTGTCACGGAAAACAAGGTTAAGAAATAAAATGATTAGAAAAGGATTTATTGTAGGTTGCTTCTTTTTAGTGTTGTGCCAATTTGCAAAAGCACAAGAAGGAAAGGTATTAGTTGTTAAGGATTCATTGATTGGGCTTTTACAGGAATATCGCGCATACTATGCAATAAATCCTTCTACATCTACCAAGACTCCTATTACCTTGGAGGAGAAGAAAATCGATAAGCGTTATGCTAAGCGGGTAAAGGTTCGCGGTTTCCGCGTTCAGATCTATTCCGGCAGCAACAGAACCGAGGCTACCAATGTTCAGAATAGCTTCCTACGTCAAAACAGCGACATGGGGGCATATCTAGACTATGTGGAGCCTAATTATCGTGTTAAAGTCGGTGATTTTACCAGCCGTTCAGCGGCAACCGAATATATGAGACATCTTCGCGGGACATATAGAAATGTCTTTGTATTTGTCGAAGATGTTTGGGTATGGCAATAGCGGAAGAAAGCATGTCTAATATCAAAGAAAAGATTCAAGACCTCGCTGAAGTATATTATCAAGATACAATAACCAACAGAAGACATTTGCACCAACACCCGGAGCTGTCTTTTGAAGAATACAATACCTCAGCCTTCATTCAACAAATTTTAAGAGATTTAAATATCCCCTTCAACATGATGGCCAATACGGGCATTGTTGCAGAGATCAAGGGCGATATCCCATCGGATAAGGTCTTGGCCTTGCGCGCCGATATGGATGCTTTACCTATTACAGAGGTTGAAGGAAGGTCCTATGGTTCTCAGAACCCTGGCGTGATGCATGCCTGTGGGCATGATGTCCATACCTCCTCTTTAATCGGGGTGGCAAAAATCTTAAATGATCTGAAGGGCGAATTAGCGGGTACTATCCGTCTGATTTTCCAACCTGGGGAAGAAAGACTTCCTGGCGGAGCTTCGCTGATGATTAAAGAAGGCGCTTTGAAGAATCCGGAACCTATAGGTATTGTCGGACAACATGTGATGCCTTTCCTGGAAACAGGAACAGTCGGCTTTCGTTCGGGCAAGTACATGGCTTCCTGCGATGAATTATTTATGACGATTCGTGGAAAGGGAGGACATGGCGCACATCCGCATCAGAATATCGATCCTATCGCTATCTCAGCGCAGATAATAACGGCATTGCAGCAGATTGTTAGTCGTAGTGCAGACCCACGGATACCAACGGTCCTTTCCTGGGGAAAGATTATAGGCAACGGGGCAACGAATATTATTCCTGAAGAGGTTTATATGGAAGGTACCTTCCGCACCTTCGACGAGGTTTGGCGTGCTGAAGCTCATGAGAAGATGGTGAAGCTTGCTGAAGGAATTGCCGATAGCATGGGTGCCACCTGCGAATTTGAAGTTAGAAAGGGCTATCCATTCTTAATTAACGAGCCGGGAATTACCGAGGCGTCTAGAGCTTATGCAGAAGACTATCTAGGTAAGGATAAGGTCGTTGAATTGGATCTATGGCCGGCTGCGGAGGATTTCTCCTATTATTCTCAAGAGATTTCCGCTTGTTTCTACCGTTTAGGGACAGGAAATAAGGCGAAGGGCATTCAATCTGCCGTTCATACACCGACATTCGATATTGACGAAGAGGCTTTGAAAATCAGTATCGGACTGATGAGTTATATTGCGTTTCGTTATTTATCTGCCTAATATGTCATCCCATCACATTGTTCGTGAGAATCAAGAACCGGCTTTATTTGTTGTAGATCCGCATAATATTGACGCTGAATATTTAGGGCAGCTGTTGGAGTGGAGCCCTACGATTATTACACTTGCTCAGCATTATGAAGTTTTAGCGTCTTGGGGCATCAAAGTCGATGTATTGCTGGTGGATGGACATGTTGCGACCGATATGGAAGAGCATTTGTTGGCCATCAGTTACTCGGAAGATTACTATTCGGCTTTATTTGCCTATCTGGAGAGCAAAAAGAACTATACTCTGAATATCATCGTAGATCAGTTTGAAAAGGCTGATTTCTTAGCATACCTACCTACTTTTACCATTAATTTTATCTCTAACGGTTTCAAATACGTGTTGCTACAGCAGTATGAGAAATGGCTACCTGCGGGATTAATTTTGCATTTACCTGATGCATATCATTTGACGGACAAGTTTAGTAATGTAAATTTACTAGACGCGAATCGATTAGAAGTTCGCGAGGATGGTTTTGTGACCATGCAGAAGACAAATGATTACGTATTAATTGGTGAAGCCTTATGATCCATATTGAAAGAGCAACAGAAGCAGACGCGAGCGTTATTCGTGATTTAGCATTAGCAACCTGGTATCCTACTTATAGTCCCGTTTTAGAGAAAGCACAGATTGATTTTATGTTGGAACAGAGTTATTCTGTGGCGGCGCTGCAGGAAGGAATGCGCGAGGGTGCCGCTTTTTATCTCTTTTTGGAAGATGGTATTGCGCAAGGCTTTATGAGTCTTTCTACCCATGCCGATAAAATCAGAATCGATAAGCTTTATTTGTTGCCTGCCACCCAGGGGCGCGGCTTTGGGAAATTGATGATCGACTTTGCAGCAAAGGAAGCACAGAAACAGGGGTTATCGACTTTAGAATTGAATGTAAACCGAAACAATAAGGCCTACCACTTCTACCTGAAACAAGGATTTGAGGTAGTAGAGACGGTGGATATTCCCTACTACCAATTTGTTCTGAATGACTATGTCATGCAGAAAAATCTAATCTCTTAGTTTTTCTACGCGGCTTGGTGTCTGTGTACCATTGATGATACCGATAGCGCCAGCAGCAATTGCTTCTATACTTGATTTTATATTATTGAGGTCTAAAGTGCTCACCTCGTCTTTCACGGTATGATAATAAGCATCTTTATCAATCTGTGAGGTGGAGAAGGTATGTGCCGGCACGCCTAAAGCGGCCAATACGGCATTGTCGCTGCGGTAGAATAAGTTTTGTGTTTTATAAGGGTCGGGATGAAAGGTAAATGAAGAGCCTTTCAGATTTTCTTGCATCAATGCACCTAAATTGGATGCGTCAAATCCGGTTACATATAAGCTGTTCGGGCCGAATCTCGAGTCTTTTCCGATCATCTCGATATTGATCATCGCAGTTACTTTCTCCGGATCGATTTTGTTCGAGAAGTATTTCGAGCCAAACATACCAATCTCTTCTGCGGTAAAAGATACGAAAATCAAAGTGCGTTCGTTGTTGTTCAATTTCTTGTAATAACGGGCAAGTTCAATTAAAGCAGTAGTACCTGAGGCATCATCATCAGCACCATTGGCGATAGAATCCTGCCCCTCCGGCTTGATAATTCCGATATGGTCATAATGCGATGAAAAGATAACAAATTCATCAGCCTTCGATTTGCCTGGGATAATACCTGCTACATTAAACATAGGAAGCTCTTCTTCTTGGCGCTGTTGAGAGATTTGGTATTTGCCGGCCAGTTGGTCTGCAATTACAAAAACTTTGCTTACAGCGCTTGTACTGGCTTGATCTTTCGTTGTGATGTTTTCACGCCCTGAATAAATCTTTTTGAATCGAGCAAGGAAGGTATCGTGCTTCTGGTCTACCAATACGATTGCATTATCGGCATCTTTCTGTACATATTCACGGAACTTTAGCGAGAAGTCATCCTCTGCAGTAATATGCAAGGTTTTTAAGCCGGATCCTTCGTTGAAGTTTTCCGCTACTCCCCCACCAACGATCATGAACTTATCATCGTTGAGCTTCTTGCCATCCCAAAGAACGCTTTGACTGGCTACTTTAGATTTATTGACTAAAAAAGATTGTCTGTAGTTCTCTTCGGCATAAGGCACTAATCCGATATTCTTAAACTCGGAAGCGATGAAATCTGCTGCTCTAGAGATGTCGGGAATCGATAAGGAGGACCTTCCGCGCATTTCGTCGGAAGCTAGCGTATTAAGTATTCTACTGATATTTTCTGTTGAAGTGATCGGTAGTTCTTTTTGTTTTTGTGCAAAACCGAACTGTAAGGTTAGCCCCAATAACAAGGAAAGTGCTAAGGATTTTTTCATGTTTCAAAATTTTTTTGAATTTAATAAATTTAATAAACTAATGACGGAGTGATTGGTTTAATTAATTATCTTTGGTAAAAGCGTATAAATACTATGAAAGAAATTAGCGTTCAGGAATTAAAGGATATGATGGATCATAATGTTGAATTTCAACTAATTGACGTTCGTGAGCCTTTTGAATATGAAGTATCCAATTTAAATGGGGTAAATATTCCATTATCAGGTGTGGTGATTGAATCGGAAAAGATTTCTAAAGACATTCCGGTAATTCTTCAATGCCGTTCGGGAAAGCGTAGTGCTCAAGCGGTTATGCTATTAGAGCAAGAGGGATTTACGAATCTTTCGAACTTGCAAGGTGGTATTTTAGCATGGAAAGATGCTTTCGACCCAGAAATGGAAGTATATTAGAAATTAATAGATAATAACATTATCAATAAAAGGTCCGAGCATAGCTTGGACTTTTTGTTTTTGTGCTTGTTTTTTGATTTTCTGATAAAAAAGAAAATCGGATCATACCGAAAGTTTGGG
>NZ_DKLH01000033.1:0-15708 GCF_002455685.1 Sphingobacterium sp. UBA6645 | reverse complement strand
GGGGACTTTTTCAGTGCCCTCGAAAAAATCAGCCTCTTTTTTTATCCGTTAGTACGTTCTGTCATCACCATCAACATCAGGCTCAACACAAACCGCTCGTCATCAATATCTTTAGTAGTCTGCTTATAAACTGTAAATTTCCTTCCGAAAAAGGAAGGCTCCTTACGAATCTCGAACATCGGCTCCCCAATTTCGTTCTTAAGAATATAAGAAGGATTGAAAACATATCCCGATAACATTCCTATGATAGGAAGTTCACCAAACAGACCGTCCCAAAACTTTGTCCATGGATTCTTTTCCGTAATCGTATGATCGTGTTTATCGGCTTCATCGATTAAATTAAAGGTGGAACGCCACAGCGATTTGATAGTCTTTCTCCGCACTTTACCTATCACGCGTTTGTCGTGATCATAGATCGTAAATGTCTGCTGAAAATCTATGAGCTTATTGGAGATAAACTCATACAACATCTCGCTCTTCGACCGATCACGATAGACCGTAATATGGTCACGCCATTTGAAAATCTTCTCCCGAACGTAGTAGATAGTGTTGCCATCGCCGTCCGTCGCTTCAAAGTCGTTCGACAGTGTCGTAACTCGAAACTTAAAGTGTATTGGGTATTTGAGGTCCCTCATATGTAAATTTATACCCTAAAATAGAAATAATCCTAGTATTTCCATTTCAATTTGTCAAACAATTTAGACCATAACCAAACCGGTCCTATTGCCAATAACTTAATAAACGAACTAGCGTCCTTATTATCCTTATTCTTATTGCCCGCCAAGAACATAATCAGCAGTCCTATTACCGCGATGATCGAACAAACCAATACAACTGAAGGACCGCCATCGCGTTCAACATACTCCAGTTGCACAATGAAAAAACTCATAATCCCAATGCAGAATAAGACCGCGTAGGACAAAGTAGGAGCTAATTTCAAATAGCAGTACACAACGATAGCAATAAAAAAGGATCCCCAATTCAAAAAGGTATGAGCATTCATCTTAACTAGAAAATCAAACTGTGGAAACGGTATCATCCAGATTAATCCCATGATACCAAAGAACGCTAGAGTAAGACCTATGCTGAGCGCTGTTATATTCGAATTTCCATAGGATTGGTCGAGCTCATAAAAATATTTCTCTACCGGACGGTTAAACTGTGGTGCTTTGTTCGCTTGTTTGGCCTGCTTTTTCATGCGGCAAAAATAAGGATTAAAATAAACATAATTCACCGAAGGTCAAATTATGACTATTTATTGAACAGAAAGCTGTAGAACACAAAAAAGGGCCGTCATTAAAACTGACAGCCCTCTCAAAAATTCAAATAAAAATCTATTTTGCATAAGACACAGAACGTGTCTCACGAATAACAGTTACTTTAATCTGACCAGGATAAGTCATCTCGGTCTGAATTCTGTTTGAAATATCCGCAGCTAAAATCTCAGCTTGTGCATCAGAAACTTTCTCACTCTCAACCACAACGCGAAGCTCACGTCCTGCTTGAATAGCAAATGTTTTCTCAACACCCGGATAAGAAAGTGCTAAATCTTCTAGCTCTTTCAATCTTTTGATGTAACTTTCCACCACTTCGCGGCGAGCTCCAGGACGAGCACCTGAAATAGCATCACACGCCTGTACAATCGGAGAAATCATCGATGTCATCTCGATCTCGTCGTGGTGAGCACCAATAGCATTACACACATCAGGATGCTCTTTATATTTCTCAGCCAATTGCATACCTAAAATCGCGTGAGGCAATTCCGGATTATCATCGGGCACTTTACCGATATCGTGCAATAAGCCAGCACGTTTAGCATGTTTAACATTCAATCCTAACTCAGATGCCATAGTAGCTGCGAAGTTAGCAACCTCACGAGAGTGCTGTAATAGGTTCTGTCCATAAGACGAACGATAGCGCATTCTACCTACCATACGGATTAATTCCGGATGTAAGCCGTGAATACCCAAGTCAATCACTGTACGCTCCCCGATTTCCACAATCTCATCTTCAATCTGCGTACGAGTCTTCGCCACTACCTCTTCAATACGTGCGGGGTGGATACGACCATCCGTTACTAATCTATGTAATGATAAACGAGCAATTTCACGACGTACCGGGTCGAAGCCAGATAAGATAATAGCCTCAGGTGTATCATCAACGATAATCTCCACACCGGTAGCAGCCTCTAGCGCGCGGATGTTACGTCCTTCGCGACCAATGATACGACCTTTGATCTCGTCGTTCTCAATATTGAAAATAGATACTGTATTCTCGATTGCAGCTTCTGTCGCTGTACGCTGGATAGTTTGGATTACTACCTTCTTTGCTTCTTTAGAAGCGGTTAATTTAGCCTCATCCACAATATCCTTGATCTGGATAATCGCTTGCGAACGTGCTTCCTCGCGTAAAGAGTTAACCAACTGCTCTTTCGCTTCGTCAGCAGAAAGACCAGCAATACTTTCCAATTGCTTAATGTGTTGACCTTTTAATTGCTCAACTTCTTCTTTTTTCTTTTCGTTCAATTCAACCAACTGATCAAGCTTCTTTGATTTATTATCTAAATCCTGCTTCTCACGGTTCAAATTCTCCAATTTCTGGTTCAATGACTGTTCCTTTTGGCGAATCGTATTCTCTTTCTGAGCGACTGTATTATTACGCTGGCTTACTTCTTTCTCATGCTCAGCCTTCAATTGCAAAAACTTCTCTTTTGCTTCTAGCTGACGTTGCTTTTTGTTATGCTCAGCTTGTTGTTCTGCATCTTTGATAATTTGTGCTGCCTTTTCATGAGCAGTTTGCTCCTGTTTTTTGAAAAGCATCTGCAACAAATATCGTCCAATAAACACACCCACAACAAGTGATATTATTATTGATATAGTGGTTGATATCTCCATTTTTTATGATTTATATATGTTAATGTAATAGCGATTTTTTCCAAAAAAAAACCGCAATTAAATTATCAGGTATCTAATATTATTAAACTTCGATTACACATGATTTGAGCGTTTGATCATGACCTAGGTGGCTTTCGCAAAATGGCCTTCATCTGTATATTGCTCGTGATATTGAAGCGTTAAGTTTAAAATAGTGACAACCCGAATTTAATTGCGGCAAATTCGTCGTTATAAGCTCTAAATGTAAGAACGGAAACGTTTTATTTTGAAAAGAAACTTGTCAACATATCACCCAACTCATGAACCGCATTTTCAATACCAGAGTCTTGGCTCTGTGCATTTTTCTCAGCTTTAATCATCCCTGTAGCATATTGCAATACACACATAGACAATAAATCCTGCTTATCACGAACTGCATAATTATCTTGCAATTCTTTTATTTTTTCGTTTATTAACTTCGCTGCATAACGAATAACTTCCTCCTCTTCCGTTTCAACGCGAAGTGGATATACTCGATCAGCGATATTTATTTTTATGGAAATTTCTCCCATGTTTCTTGAGCTTAAAAACGTAACAAGTCCTAACCTAAACCTCTTCCTCTACTTCAAAAGACTTATACATTTGTCTATTTCTCGCACAAAATCGTTAATTTTTTGTTTTGTGTCAAGTATTTTTTCATTTATGGCTTCTTTATCGACCGATGAATCATCCAATGTTTTAGCTACAGCTAAAGCTTTCACTTTCTCTTCCAGCTGTTTAACCTTATCAGAACTCGTATCGAACGCCACTTGCAAAGATTGAACTTCTAATTTCAATAAGTCGTTTTCTTCTTGCAAGGCTTCACACAATTGAATTAGATTTTTCGTTTTCTCAACGATAATATTCATTTGGGAAGATAATGACGCCATATATATTTCGCAATTTAATGTGAATTAGCGCACCGATGCGCCAACCTCTTTCTCAAAGTTAATAATTAATTTTTGAATTATGCCATCAATTTGTTTATCGGTCAAAGTTTTATCCTCGTCCTGCAAAACAAAGCTTAAAGCATAGGATTTCTTGCCTTCAGGCAACTTATCACCTTTGTAAACATCAAAAATACCAACCTCTTTTAAGAGCTTTTTTTCCGTTCTATTTGCGATTAAACGCAACTGCTCAAAACTTACAGCCTCATCCAATAATAGAGCTAAATCGCGACGCACAGAAGGGAATTTTGAAACCTCTTTGTATGTAATTTTGTTCTTCTTGATCACCTTCAACAACAAGTCCCAATCGAACTGAGCAAAGAAAACAGCACCATCAACGTCTGCCTTTTTAAGGTTCGCTTTCGCTACGGCACCAAAGGAAACCAAAGCCTTCTCCCCTTTGCGATAAGTCAATCCAAAATCAAAATACGTTCCTTCGTAATCTTCAACGCGGATTCCCTCAATCTTTAAACGCTTGATAATCGCATCTACAGCCGATTTGATGTTGTAAAAACTCACGGCATCCGATTTCGTATTCCACTGCTCAGGCTCGTTCTTACCAGCGATCGCCAAAGACAACAATTGCTTCTCTGCATACCAATCGCCATCGGTATTATACGACTTGCCAAGCTCGAATAGCTTAAGGTCGCCATTCTTACGCTTTTGGTTATAACCAATGGCTGTCAACGATGAAAACAACAGATTCTGACGCATACAGTCTAAGTCACTGCTCAATGGATTCAACGACTTAACCGCTGTTTCCGGGTTCTCCATATACTCAGACTTGGTCAATGAGTTCGAAAGGATCTCGCGGTATCCATTGCTAATTAATAAATCAGCAATCTGATTTAGAACAACCTCTCTATCAGGCTTTTCTGAAGTATTAAGTGAAGCCTTAATTTGTGTATTCAACTCGATATTGTTATATCCGTAAATACGCAACACTTCCTCAACAACGTCGACCTCTCTTGTCACATCCACCTTATAAGGCGGCACGACAACATCAAAGCCTTCTGTTGTTTCATTCTTGATTCCTATTCCTAAATTGACAATGATGTCACGAATGGTTTCCGCAGGAATCGCCTTCCCAATTACCCTTTGGATATTTTTATAAGTAACAGGAAATTCAAATGGTTGAATCGGCTCCGGATAAAGATCGACGATAGTCGAAGAAATCTGCCCGCCAGAAACCTCAGCGATTAATTTCGCTGCTTTTTTCAATGCTACAACAGTGATATCCGGATTCACACCACGTTCGAAACGGAAGGATGAATCTGTTTTCAATGCATGACGCTTCGAAGTCTTACGAACGCTTACCGGATTAAAGTACGCCGATTCTAAGAAAATAGAAGTCGTCTCCTCCGTTACTCCAGACTCCGCACCACCAAACACACCCGCGATACACATCGGTTTTTCAGCATCAGCAATTACTAAATCGTCCGCTGAAAGCTTACGCTCAACAGCATCCAAGGTAACAAAGACTTCACCTTCAACAGCCTTACGAACAATAACCTGATTACCAGCAATCTTATCCGCATCAAACGCATGTAAAGGTTGACCTAAATCATGTAAAATATAATTCGTTACGTCGACAATATTATTGATCGAACGAACGCCAATTGCACTTAATTTATTCTTTAACCATTCCGGTGATTCAGCGACTTTAATACCTGTGATATTAACACCAGCATAACGTGGAGCATCCGCATAAGAGTCAACACGCACTGAAGTACCTGCAACCGATCCGGCAACAACATCATCTACCTCCACTGCATTTACCGGAATCTTGAAATAAGCAGCAAGATCACGAGCGACACCTAAATGCGAAGCAGCATCCGCACGGTTTGGAGTCAACCCTATTTCATAAGCAAAATCATCTTCCATGTTGAAGTATGATTTAACCAAAGAACCTACAACCGCATCCTCCGCTAACTCAACGATACCCGCATGTGAACTGCCTAAGCCAATTTCATCCTCGCCACAAAGCATCCCTTCAGAAACTTCACCACGAATCTTCGATTTCGTAATTTTAAAAGGTTCACCGTTAGTAGGGTGACAAGTCGTTCCTACCGGAGCGACAATAACTTTCAACCCTGTTCTAACATTCGGAGCACCACAAACAATATGCAAAGGCTCGCCAGAACCGATAGTAACCGTTGTAACTTTAAGTTTGTCAGCGTTCGGATGTTGTTCACATGTCAACACCTCGCCCACTACTAAACCTTCTAAGCCGCCTGGAATACTTTGTTCTACCTCTAAAGATTCAACCTCTAACCCAATGTCGGTCAGGATTAACGATAATTCTTCAGGGGTTTTATCGATTTGTATAAAATTCTTTAACCAATTATATGAAATTCTCATCGTATCGTTTTTGCAAAGCACAAAGATAGGACTTTGTGCCGAAAACAAGGGCTAAAATCACTACAATCTTGTAGCTAAATAGCCGTTTATTGTTGTTTTTATAGATTATTCGGAGTCAAAAAAAATCAGACAGCCTTACTCGCCAAAACATCTAATTCGCACAAGCGCTCTAAATGCTGGTAGTCTAGGCCATAATAGCTTTTCAGGCTTGCTAATTTCGCCAGTATTTCCTGCTGTCGATCAACAGAAACACCCTTCTTCTCTGCAACAATCATCACATTCTTAGGGGTATGCTGATCCGAGACAAATTGCATAACCTTCGTGTCATAACCATAATAGTTCAGAATCAATGCGCGAATACTATCTGTAAGCATTTCCGCATGACGCTCCATGAAAATCCCATATTGGGTCATAAAGTCCAAATCATTCTTCGCTTTAATGCGCTCCAAAGAACGGCGTACCTGCTTGTGGCAACAAGGTGCCACAACAATCAGCGAAGCCTCGTCTTTAATCCCTTTATAGATCGCATCGTCTGTTGCCGTATCACAAGCATGTAGGGCTATGAGAACATCCATATTCGTCTCGGACGTATAGTTCTCGATGGTTCCTTCTTCAAAGTGTAATTGGTTGAATCCTGCGCGCTCCGCAATTGTATTGCATAGCTCAACCAGATCCTGCCTAAACTCTACACCCACCACCGAAACATCATGTTTCAGTTCCGAGTGCAGATAATCATATAGGGCAAAGGTCAAATAACCCTTACCGGCACCCATATCAACAATGCGTAAGTTACGCTCTTTTGGAAGGTTGGCCAGCGAACCACTCAATATCTCTATATAATGGTTAATCTGCTTCCATTTATCCTGCGCATTTTTATATACCTGACCATTAGCATCAGTAAGCTTCAAATCCTGCAAATAGGATTTCGATGAATCTTGAAGTCTGCGCTCCTTCTGCTTATCGTGTTTTAAATCTACCTCAACAGCATTAGAAGACGCTCTTCTAAAACCCGTCCATTCCGCTTTCTTATTCATCTGCATGTCCAACTGCTCGTCAATAGTCTGCAAGACCACCGAACGGAATCCCTTAAAATGCACAGCCTCGACCAATACGTCAAAGCCATCACGAAGGCTATAATTCTTGGTGATATCACGAGTCTGATAACGATAGACAAAGGACATTTTCAACTCACGTTTAATTTCTACAAGCTTCACATACAGATTCTTCAAACCCGCTTCTTGACCCTTATAGTTACTCAACGTAAGCTTAACTAATGTTTTATCTTTTATACTTCGTTTTAATAGCTCGATGAAATCTTGGTATATTGCCATGTCTTAAGAATTTGAAACAAAGATAGGAATCATCAGCCTAAAACGTACCTTTGTATATGCAAAACCCAATTGTTAAAGCCGTCTTCTTTGATATCGACGGTACATTAATCAGCTTTAAAACACACAAAGTCCCAGAATCTACGGTTGAAGCAATTAAGGAACTACAAAGCAAAGGCATTAAAACAATTCTTTCTACCGGCAGATCAATCAATAGCATCGACCATGTGAAATTTCTAGATTTTGATGGATTTATCACGTTCAACGGCGGATATTGCCTAACCAACACAAATGAAGTCTTATTCCGGAAAGCAATCGACAAGGAAGATATCCAATCGGTGATGGACTATGCAAAGCAGAAGCCACTGAGCTTTTCTTTCATGTCGGAGCAAGAAATAACCATTCACGACGTGACACCCGAGATCGCGGGGATGTATGCTCACTTGAATCTTCCCGTTCCCAAACTGGTGGATATGGATTTAGTAGATACCAGCAGTATTTTGCAAACCAACATATTTTTAGGACCAGATGAGGAAGAAGAATTCATGAACTCGGTCATGCCGAACTCTTTAGCTTCCCGATGGACACCGCTTTTTGCCGACGTAAATCCGAAAGGATTGAGTAAGAAAGTCGGAATTGATATTTTCTGTAAGCATTTCGGAATTGATATCGAACATACTATGGCTTTTGGTGATGGTGGAAATGATATCAGCATGCTCCAGCATGTGAAAGTTGGCGTTGCGATGGGAAATGCAAATCCGGAGGTTAAGGCAATTGCCGATTATACGACGAATGAAGTCGATGACAATGGCATTTGGAATGCATTAAAGAAATTTGGCGTGATTTAGTATCAAAATCGGTTAAAACGACCTCAAATATACCTTTTGCTAGGTATATAGAGTTCGCCGCTGATACCATATTTTTGAATAGAAGAACTTAGATTATATCTATAGTTTGGATTACTTTTACTGAAAAGGGGCCGATGTGAATCAGCCCCTTTAGTTTTTTTCTCAAAATGTGAGTTTTTTTATACTACGATATCTTCTTTAGCAACAAGATAACGTTCTGCCTCCAGAGCAGCCATACAGCCGGTTCCGGCAGCAGTAATCGCTTGGCGGAAGATATGGTCCTGCACATCACCACAAGCAAAAACCCCAGGGATATTCGTTGCTGTGCTATCAGGTTTTGTGATCAAGTAACCTGTCTCGTCCATATCCAATATTCCTTGGAACAATTCCGTATTCGGTTTATGACCGATAGCTACGAAAAATCCCGTAATATCTAAATCAGTAAGTGCTTTCGTTTGGTTATTGATCACGCGTAATCCGGTTACTACCTGTCCGTCACCTAAAATTTCTTGCGCTTCTGTATTGTATAATACTTCGATATTTGGCGTATTCATGACACGATGAACCATTGCTTTAGAAGCACGGAACTCATCTCTGCGCACCAACATATAAACTTTATTACAAAGTTTTGCTAGGTAAGTTGCCTCCTCAGCAGCAGTATCGCCAGCACCTACGATAGCGACATCTTGATTCTTGAAGAAAAATCCATCACATACCGCACATGCAGATACACCAAAACCATTATATTTTTGCTCCGAATCTAAGCCTAACCATTTCGCTGTTGCACCAGTAGCGATAATCACAGTATCAGCAGTAAGTGTTTTGATTCCATCGATCTCTACGGTATGAATACCGCCATCGATAGAAAAGTCTACTTTTGTCGCATAGCCAAAACGTACTGACGTACCGAAACGCTCCGCTTGCGCACGTAAATCCTCCATCATAACCGGCCCGGTAATTCCTTTTGGGTAACCTGGGAAGTTATCAACTTCAGTTGTTTGTGTTAATTGTCCACCCGGTACCATTCCTGTGTAAACTACAGGTTTTAAATCCGCGCGTGCAGCGTAAATTGCTGCAGTATAACCTGCAGGACCTGAACCAATAATCAGGCAGCCTACGTGTTCTACTTCTTGTTCTGTATTATTCATAATCTTTATTTATATCTTCTACTTCTTAAATTTCCCTTGCAATTGCGCCAGCATATCCGACGTAATTGGTTTGGGCTCTTCACGCTTCACGGGGCGTTTGAACTCCCCCTTCTCCGTGGAAACAGCAGGCTTCGCAGCCTTCTTTGTATTTTTATAATTGGTCCAGATTTCTTCTAAAACTTGTTTCGTGTACAATGGAAAATCACCATTTTGCATCCACGCATAGTAACTTGGCTCCACTTCAAAAACATCAGTAACCTTCTTGCCTTTGTGTTTCCCGAAATTGATCGACGGGTCGCCATCCTCATCATATACGATACGTCCGGCAAAGTCTACCGGCTTGCTCAAATTAGTGAAAGCATGTAAAGCCTGCACATCATTAACAACGGGCTTGCTTACATTGCCATGTTTATCTTCAAAATCAGCGCCTTCGTATTTCGCTAATTGTGCCTTTAATACATCATAGGTCGCACGAACATCTGCCTCAGCATTATGAGCATTTTCTAAGGTCTCACCGCAGTAGAATTTATACGCAGCCTTCAATGTACGCTGCTCCATTTGATGGAAAATATTCTGCACATCCACAAATGCGCGGCCTGTCAACGTAAAGGGAATACCTGCACGCAGGAATTCCTCCATCAACATCGGTACATCGAATTTATTAGAATTATATCCCGCCAAATCGGCGTCGCCAATAAATGCCGCAATCTCTGCAGCACGCTCGCGAAACGGAGCTAGGTCTTTTACATCCTCGTCATAAATTCCATGAAACATAGAAGACTCCGCTGGAATCGGCATTTCCGGATTTATACGTAATGTTAAAGTTTCTTCCTGACCACCCGGTGACACCTTCAAAATAGACACCTCAACAATTTTATCCGATGAAACATTGACTCCCGTTGTTTCTAAATCAAAAAAGGCCAACGGGCGCTTTAGGTTCAATTCCATGTTCTTTGTAGATTTATGATTTTTTGCAAACTGTACAAAAGTACAAAAACTATTCTATTAGATTTCGAATCGTTTCATTTTACTAAATTAATTCAATGTAAAATTTTTACTTACGAAACTTAACAATTAGATTTGCAAGCAAAATGAAGAGGCTGCTGCTATATCTGATGATTCCCATAATGCTTTTGCAAAGCAATATGACACTCTTGATATCAGCATCCTTCTACTACAACCAAAACTATATTGAAAAGTATCTCTGTATACAACGCAATATGGAAAACAACTCCTGTCATGGACAATGTTATCTTGCCAAAAAGCTAAAAGCACAGCAGGAACAGGAACAACAAAACTTTAAATTGAATTTCCACGAAGCTTTTACCCAACAAGACTTTGTATTCTCATTCCAATCTCCGGTATATCCGAAATTCATCCAATTAGACTATGCATTATTTCAGTCTAACATGAATCCAAAAGATATCTCAACGAATCTATTGCGCCCACCCCTCGTTTAACTGAAACCTCAATAACATCCCTTTGGCCATAGTTAAAAAAACTATTGCCCTTATTATTTTATCATTTACATTCAGTTAAACAGTACCATGAATATTAAATTCCTATTGGCTAGCCTATTGCTTGTTGCCAGTTTATTCTCTTGCTCTAAAGATGACATCAATTTCGAAAACAACAAAAACGGTCAGGTAAAGCTTAAATTCGACCATATCGTCGGTGGAAAGTCCCTTGTGTTGAACGATTACACTTATAGCAACAACAGCAATGAACAGTTTAATGTCGAACTGCTCAAATATTATGTCAGCAATATTAAACTGACCAATGAGAAAGGTGAAGAATATGCTTTGCCTAAAAAAGAATCGTATTTCTTAATCGACGCAGCGGAGAAAGCGTCCTTATTTCCGAAGTTCAATATTCCAGAAGGCAAATACACTAAACTAGAGTTCGTTTTAGGCGTAGACAGCATCACCAATACTCTACCCGTTGAAGATCGTACCGGCGCTTTGGATATCGCTAAACATGGTATGTATTGGAGTTGGAACAGCGGGTATATCTTCTTTAAAATGGAGGGCACATCGCCAGCATCAACCAGCACCGACAAAAAATTCCGCTACCATATCGGTCTTTTTGGTGGCTATGACAAGCCTACCAAGAACAATATAAAGATAATTAAAATCGATCTGACAAAGGCCGGCGCCGCAGAAGTCAAAGAAAACTTAAGCTCGGATATACACTTAATGGTCGACTTGGGAAAAGTATTCGACGCCGACAACAAAATTAGCATTGCTCAGAACAGCACCGTGATGGTAGCAGGGCCTAACGATCTGATCGCGGCAAACTACGCTACGATGTTTACACACGACCATACGCACAACTTTCAGAAATTAAGTAATGAATAAGACCAGTCTGCTGGTTATGGGATTTATTCTATCGATCATCCTCGCCTGTCAAAAGGCGGATGATCTTATTGACGAAACCATCATTGCATTCGTTAAGCCTGCGCATTTCCCAGAACCTGTTTACAATTTTCCCGGGAATCCAATCAGTAAAGAGAAGTTTGAACTCGGCAAAAAACTATTTTATGACCCCATCTTATCTAGGGATAATACTATTTCTTGTGGTAGTTGTCATATCCCTGCTAATGCTTTCACCCATCATGGTCACGACGTCAGCCACGGGATTGACGATAGACTGGGGATTAGGAACAGTATGTCCATAGTCAATTTGGCCTGGTCCAAATCATTCTTTTGGGATGGAGGAGTATTTGATTTGGATCTATTTTCCGTGGCGCCGATAGAAAATGTGGTCGAGATGGATGAAAAGCTGCCCAATGTTTTAAAGAAATTGAACAATTCTGCGGAGTATCGCGGTCTTTTCGAAAAAGCTTTCGGCAGCCCCGAGATCAGCAGCGGCAATATGCTGAAGGCGCTATCGCAATTTATGCTGATGCTTGTATCGGATCAATCTAAATACGACAAAGTAATACGCAAGGAGGCGCTGTTTACCGCTGAAGAACAGGCAGGCTACATGATCTTCAAATCTAAATGCAACTCCTGTCATACCGAACCACTGTTTACCGATGGATCATACCGCGATAATGGAATTGGAATCAACCCTGCTAAAGACCAAGGGCGTTTCGAAATATCGCAGTTGGAAAACGATAAGCTGAAGTTTAAGGTGCCAAGCCTCCGAAATCTAGCTTACACCGAACCCTATATGCACGACGGAAGATTCAGGAATCTACAGGCGGTTATCAACCATTACAGACGCGAGGTGCAACAAACACCTAATCTTGACCCGCTACTGAAAAATACTGGAGGTATTGACTTGAGCGACACCGAAGTGGTGCAACTGCTTGCATTCCTAACTACGCTCAACGATGAAACTTTTGTTAAAAACCCATTATTCCAAGAATAAAATGAAGAAACTCTTAATAACACTTAGCTTAATTATAGCCTTCCAATCTAGCCAGGCTTGCGATATCTGTGGCTGTGGTGTCGGCGGAAACTATATAGGACTCCTCCCCGACTTTACCAAACGCTTTGTCGGACTGCGCTATCAATTTAACAGACTCACGACACAATTGGATATCAACGGAAATCGAACTGCACTTTCTACCGATGAGAAGTACCAAACGATGGAACTGTGGGGCGCTTGGAACATTGGACAGAAATGGCGCGTGCTTGCCCTTGTACCCTATAATTTCAACGAAAAATACACCGAAGGCAGCGATCTATTAAGAAAAAAGAATGGAATTGGTGATATCACGCTAAACGGATACTACAAACTATTCGATCAATCGAATCCGACGGCGAATAATAAATTAGTCGTACAATCGCTTTGGGTTGGGATGGGTGTGAAACTCCCAACCGGAGCGTACGACGTCGCCGAACAGCAAAATGCAACGGCGACAAATCCCAATATGTTCCAACTGGGAACAGGGAGTCTAGATTTTATACCTAGTCTGATGTATGATGTCCGCATTCAGGACTTCGGCATCAATGCGAATGCTAGTTACAAAATAAATACAGAGAATAAGGATGATTACCGCTATGGGAATAAAATCGCAGCAAATGCATCCGCATATTATAAAATAGCCTTGGGCGCGAATAGCCGACTCGCTCCCTATGCAGGTATATCATTCGAAAGCCAACAAAAAGACCATGCAATGGGTTTTAAGGTGGAAGAAACTGGCGGACATATCCTGAACGCTTCTATGGGGTTAGAGGCAAATTTCAATAGGATATCCGTTGGAGCATCCTTCCAAACACCGATTCAGCAAGAACTCGGCAGAGGAAGAATTGACGCAGGAAATCGACTGCTAACTCACGTGTCATTTTCATTCTAAGGAAGGATGTAATTTAAATTCCAAAAAAAAAGCAGCTCGTTGAGCTGCTTTTTCCGTATCATGAATATTTTAAGAACTAACCTAAAACTTCTTTTAATTTACTTACTTGGTGATCCACTAATTTCTGTAAAGGACCTGATGCCATCATTTTCATCATCATATTCAACTCCGCTTCAATAACGAAGGTCGCAGTTGTCGTTGTTTCTGATGCTGGCTCTACCTTCCAACGCAAAGTAATAGCAAATGGCGCTTCCTCAGAAGGAACACTTACCAACTCTTTATTTTCGATACGTTGGCTGATGCGCAAAGCTAATTTTGCCATGTTCTTGATGGTAAATCTAGCCTCGTCTGCAGTTGACTCCCAATTATAAATATTCTCGGGCATCAATTGCTCATGATTATTTAAATCTGCAAGGAAATTATAAACCTCCTCGACAGGTTTACCAATAAGTGTAGAATTCTGTATAACTGTCATAAGCTTAAACTTCAGGGCTCCAGTTTGCTGGATCTTGTCGCCATTTTTCTAATAATTCGATATCAGACTCCATAATGTAACTATTTGATGCAGCTACACGTACTAAGGCATCATAATTACATAAGCTATGGAATGTACATTTTGCTTCTTCAAAGTTCTTGCGAGCTTCATCAAAGCCATAAGTAAAAATAGAAACTAAACCAACGACGTTGCAACCTGCTTCACGCAATGCTTTAACGGCGATTAAGCTACTCTTACCCGTAGAAACTAAATCTTCGATTACGACAACACGTTGTCCGCTGATCACTTCTCCTTCAATCATGTTCTGACGACCATGATCCTTAGCATTGCTACGCACGTAAGAGAAAGGTAAACCTAAATCTTGTGCAACCAATACCCCTTGAGGAATACCTGCCGTCGCTACACCCGAAATCATATCCACTGATCCAAATTCTTCTTGAATCAATTGTGATAGCTTTTGACGAATGTACGTACGAATCGATGGATGTGATAAAGCTACACGGTTATCACAATAAATTGGAGACTTCCATCCCGATGCCCATGTAAAAGGACTTTTAGGTTGTAATTTTATTGCTTTAATTTGCAATAAGGATTCTGCAACTTTTTGTTCAACCTCATTTAAATAATTCATGGCACAAATTTATAAAATTTATATGAACCAATCTCTGTTAATTTTTGCAGATTTTGCCCCAAAAATCAAAGGCAACATTCAAACGATTGGTTTACAAGACATTGATTTAGAAAAACTTTTTAACCAATCGCTAAACAAGGCTGAAAAAAACATCTATCTACACATACAGCCCAATATTGAAAAAGTATTTAAATCGTTTATTGCCAATATTCGAATCATCAAAGCTGCAGGAGGACTTGTAAAAAATGGCGAAGGCCAATACCTTTTTATCCATAGACTCGGCAAATGGGACCTGCCGAAAGGAAAAGTCGAAGAAGATGAAAAAATGAAAGAGGCTGCACTCCGCGAAGTGGAAGAGGAATGCGGCATCAAAATAAACTACCTAGGCAAAAAAATTGAAACAACCTACCATTGCTACACCATGCGCGGCAAATTCGTACTGAAACAAACAAAATGGTACGAAATGGGCGTCAACAAAATCCCTAAACTAACCCCTCAACTCGAAGAAGATATCGACCAAGCAATCTGGGTCAAAAAAGCAAACCTCGACAAAATTAAAAATGATACCTATCCATTGATTTTGGATGTGATACAGGGAATATAGGAGTAGTTAGTATTTAGTAGTTAGTATTTAGACCTATGGCGGGCTAGACTAGATATTAGATGTGAGATATTAGACGTTAGACGTTTTTCTGATACAGAAAAGGAAGGGAAATTTGTCTTGAACCAGG
>NZ_DKLH01000052.1:0-128371 GCF_002455685.1 Sphingobacterium sp. UBA6645 | reverse complement strand
ATCACTGTATCCGGTGATGCTCCTTGGAAAAATTAATTAACGAAATCAGTTTAAGAAAGTGGCTAGATTAACAAAAAATCAAAAAGCGGCACTATCCAAAATTGAAGCTGGTAAAGCGTACTCTTTGAAAGAAGCTGCGGCTTTAGTAAAAGAGATTACAACAGCCAAATTTGATGCTTCAGTGGATATCGACGTTCGTTTGGGCGTAGATCCTCGTAAAGCAAATCAAATGGTTCGTGGTATTGCAACATTACCTCACGGAACTGGTAAAACTGTTCGCGTTTTAGTATTGTGTACTCCTGATAAGGAAGAAGAAGCTAAAGCAGCAGGTGCCGATTTCGTAGGTCTTGACGACTACATCAGCAAAATCGAAGGTGGTTGGACTGACGTTGACATCATCATCACTATGCCTAGTGTTATGGCGAAAGTAGGTAAATTGGGTCGTATTTTAGGTCCAAGAAACTTAATGCCTAACCCTAAAACTGGTACAGTTACTACTGAGGTAGGTAAAGCTGTAACAGAGGTTAAAGGTGGTAAGATCGATTTCAAAGTTGATAAAACCGGTATCATCCATACTTCAGTTGGTAAAGTGTCTTTCGACGCAGACAAGATTTATGACAACGCATTAGAGGTATTACAAACTATCTCTCGTTTGAAACCGTCTGCAGCAAAAGGAACGTACTTCAAGAGTATTCACATCTCTTCAACCATGAGTCCTGGTATTCATGTGGAGACTAAATCAGTAGCGGGAATTTAATCATGAGAAAAGAACTAAAACAAGACATTGTTCAAGCTTTAGCGGAGCAGATTAAATCCTACGGTAATTTCTACATTACTGATACTGCTGATTTAACTGTTGAAAAAGTGAACAACATTCGTCGCAAATGTTTCGAGCAAGGCATCGAGATCCAAGTGGTTAAGAACACTTTGATTAAGAAAGCTTTATTAGAAGCAGGTGTTGATTCAGAAGAACTTTTCGGCGTGTTAAAGGGTGCATCTACGATGATGTTCTCAGAGACCGGAAATGCTCCAGCGAAATTAATTAAGCAATTACGTAAAGAAGGTGACAAGCCAGTATTGAAAGCAGCATACATTCAAGAAACTGCATTCGTAGGTGACAACCAACTTGAAGCATTAGTAACTCTTAAATCTAAAGAAGAACTTATTGCAGACGTTATAGCTTTATTACAATCTCCTGCGAAGAATGTTATCTCTGCTCTTCAATCGGGTGGAAATACAATTTCAGGCTTAGTAAAAGCATTAGAAGAAAGAGGCTAACGAACCCTCGACTAAATTATCGTTCGTTACAATTTAATTAACAATATTTTTTAAAGAACATTCAAAAATTCAAAATAAAATGGCAGATTTAAAACAACTTGCTGAACAGTTAGTGAACTTAACAGTAAAAGAAGTTAAAGAATTAGCTGACATCTTAAAAGATGAGTACGGTATCGAGCCTGCTGCTGCTGCTGTAGCTGTTGCTGCTGCACCTGCTGGTGACGGCGCTGCTGCTGCTGAAGAAAAAACTTCTTTCGACGTAATCTTGAAAGAAGCTGGTGGTCAGAAATTAGCAGTAGTTAAATTAGTTAAAGACTTAGCTGGTTTAGGTTTGAAAGAAGCTAAAGATTTAGTTGACGGAGCACCTAAAGAATTAAAAGCTGGTGTTTCTAAAGACGAAGCTGAAGCTTTGAAAAAACAATTAGAAGAAGCTGGAGCTGTTGTTGAGATTAAATAATCTCGCATAACGCACCAAAAACTTAGACTCTGATAGGTATAATCTATCAGAGTCTATTCCTGTTTATAACAAATACCACGGATCACACGCCTGTTGAGGTGTGATCGGAAGAAGAAATCAACAGACGTTAGCTCAGTTTTTTTAAACTAAATTCTTATTCCCTTGGCAAACAATAATATGCAAAAAGAAAGAGTAAATTTTGCGACAAGTAAGAAGGTAATTGATTACCCAGATTTCTTGGATGTGCAATTGGAGTCTTTCAAGGAGTTTTTTCAACTAGAAACTACTTCTGACAACCGCCATCAGGAGGGGCTTTATCAGGTTTTCGCCGAAAACTTCCCTATTTCTGATTCAAGAAACATCTTTGTGCTAGAGTTTTTGGATTATTTCATTGATCCGCCGCGTTACGATATCCAAGAGTGTATAGAGCGTGGTTTGACTTATAGCGTACCTTTGAAGGCTAAATTGAAGTTGTCTTGTAATGATGAGGAACACGAAGATTTCGAAACCATAGTACAAGACGTGTACTTAGGAACAATTCCATACATGACTCCAAAAGGTACTTTCGTGATCAATGGAGCAGAGCGTGTAATCGTTTCTCAGCTACACCGTTCACCTGGTGTGTTCTTCGGTCAAAGTAGACATACAAACGGTACTAAACTTTATTCTGCTAGGGTTATTCCTTTTAAAGGATCTTGGATCGAGTTTGCAACAGACGTTAATAACGTGATGTATGCTTATATCGACCGTAAGAAAAAATTCCCGGTTACTACGTTATTACGTGCTATCGGATTTGATTCAGATAAAGATATCTTAGAATTGTTCGACCTTTCTGACGAAGTTAAAGTTAGCAAGTCGGGCTTGAAAAAATACGTTGGTCGTCGTTTAGCGGCTAGGGTATTAAATAAATGGACAGAGGATTTCGTGGATGAGGATACTGGTGAAGTAGTATCTATCGATCGTAACGAGATCATCTTTGAACGTGAAACAGTTTTAGAAGAAGACCACATTGACTTAATCATTGAAGCAGGTGTTAAATCTATTATCCTTGCTAAAGAAGATGAGTCTAACAATGCGGACTATTCAATTATATACAATACTTTACAAAAGGATACTTCTAACTCTGAGAAAGAAGCGGTGGAGCACATCTATCGTCAATTACGTAACGCTGAACCACCTGATGAGGAAACTGCACGTGGTATCATCGATCGTTTATTCTTCTCAGACAAGCGTTATGATTTAGGTGATGTGGGTAGATACCGTATCAACCGTAAATTGAAACTTGGTACTGATTCAGATACGAAAGTTTTAACGCGCGAAGATATTATCGCCATCGTGAAGTACTTGATCAATTTGATCAACTCTAAAGCAGAGGTGGATGATATCGACCACTTGTCAAACCGTCGTGTTCGTACTGTTGGTGAACAATTGTACGCTCAGTTTGGTGTTGGTTTGGCTCGTATGGCACGTACTATCCGCGAGCGTATGAACATTCGTGATAACGAGGTGTTCACTCCAACAGATTTGATCAATGCTCGTACATTATCATCTGTTATCAACTCGTTCTTCGGAACAAACCAGTTGTCACAGTTTATGGACCAGACAAACCCATTGGCGGAGATTACGCACAAGCGTCGTCTTTCAGCTTTAGGTCCTGGTGGTCTTTCTCGTGAGCGTGCTGGTTTCGAGGTTCGTGACGTTCACTATACGCACTACGGTCGTTTGTGTACTATCGAAACTCCTGAGGGACCAAACATCGGTTTGATTTCTTCATTATCTGTTCACGCGAAGATCAACAACTTAGGTTTCATCGAAACACCTTATCGTCAAGTTAAAGATGGTAAAGTAGTCGTTGACCAACCGGTTGTTTACTTGTCGGCAGAGGACGAAGACGGTAAAACGATCGCACAAGCGAATGCGCTTTATGATGATAAAGGTAATTTCTTAGATCCTAAGGTTAAAGCTAGATACGAGGGTGACTTCCCGATTATCGAGCCTGAGAAATTAGATTATATGGACGTTGCTCCTAACCAGATTACATCAATTGCGGCTTCATTGATTCCTTTCTTGGAGCATGATGATGCCAACCGTGCGTTGATGGGATCGAACATGCAACGTCAAGCTGTGCCATTGTTGCGTCCGCAAGCACCTGTTGTAGGTACTGGTTTGGAAGCACGTGTGGCCAGCGACTCGCGCACATTAATTAATGCCGAAGGTTCGGGTACTGTAGAGTATGTAGATGCACAAGAAATCCACATCCGCTACGACCGTAACGAGAATGAGCGTTTAGTTTCATTTGACGACGACATTAAAGTGTACAAATTAACGAAGTTCAAAAAGACCAACCAGAATACTTGTATCAACTTGAAGCCTATCGTAAGAAAAGGTCAAAAAGTACAAAAAGGTGAAGTATTGTGTGAGGGTTATGCAACTGAAGATGGAGAATTAGCATTAGGCCGTAACTTAAAAGTAGCATTCATGCCTTGGCAAGGATACAACTTTGAGGATGCGATCGTAATTTCTGAGCGTGTTGTATCACAAGACTTGTTTACCTCCTTACATATTGAGGAATTCGAGTTAGAGGTTCGTGACACAAAACGTGGTGAAGAGGAATTAACTGCAGATATCCCTAACGTTTCTGAGGAAGCTACTAAAGACCTTGACGAAAACGGTATTATCCGTATCGGTGCTGAGGTTGGCGAAGGTGATATCTTGATCGGTAAGATTACTCCAAAAGGAGAGTCTGATCCTTCACCAGAAGAGAAGTTATTACGTGCTATCTTCGGTGATAAAGCAGGTGATGTTAAAGATGCGTCTTTAAAAACTCCTCCTTCAATCAAAGGTGTAGTTATTGATACAAAATTATTCTCTCGTGCGAAGAAAATGTCCAAAGAAGTTGAGCGTAAAGCTTTAGAGAAATTGGAAACAGCACATGAGAAGAACCTTAGAGGTCTTAAAGAGCGCTTAGTTGACAAGTTGTTCAACATCGTTAACGGAAAGACTAGTCAAGGTGTTTACAATATCTACAAAGAGTTATTCGTAGCTAAGGGTGCAAAATTCACGCAGAAGATTCTTACAGATATCGACTATAACAACGTAAATCCAACTGGATGGACGACTGACGAAGATAAGAACGAATTGATCAAGTATGCATTACATAACTACAGCATTAAAGTTAATGAGGAGTTAGGTGCATTCAAACGTGAGAAATTTGCTATCTCTGTGGGTGATGAGCTTCCATCAGGAATTGTTCAAATGGCTAAAGTTTACGTGGCGAAGAAACGTAAATTGAAAGTTGGTGACAAGATGGCGGGTCGTCACGGTAACAAAGGTATCGTGGCACGTATCGTACGTGATGAAGATATGCCATTCTTAGAAGATGGAACTCCTGTTGATATCGTGTTGAACCCACTTGGTGTACCTTCGCGTATGAACCTTGGACAGATCTATGAGACTGTTTTAGGATGGGCAGGTCAGAAATTAGGTGTGAAATTTGCTACTCCAATCTTCGACGGTGCAGAGATGGATCAAGTGGAAGAATGGGTAGAAAAAGCGGCATTGCCTAAGTCTGGACGTACTTACCTATACAATGGTTTGACAGGTGAGCGTTTCGACCAACCTACTACTGTAGGTGTGATCTATATGTTGAAATTAGGTCACATGGTTGATGATAAAATGCACGCACGTTCTATCGGTCCTTACTCGTTGATTACTCAACAGCCATTAGGTGGTAAGGCACAGTTCGGTGGTCAGCGTTTTGGTGAGATGGAGGTTTGGGCGTTAGAGGCATTCGGTGCTTCCAACATCCTACAAGAGATCTTGACCGTGAAATCGGATGACGTTGTCGGACGTGCTAAAACTTACGAAGCGATCGTTAAAGGTAATAACTTACCAACTCCATCCGTACCAGAATCGTTCAACGTATTGGTACATGAGTTACGCGGCTTAGGTTTAGATATCACATTGGATTAATCAAGCAATACAGAGTTTAAGAGGACTCGTTCCTCTTAAGCTTTTACATACAGCTATAACTTTTTACGAAGTATGTCTTACAAAAAAGATAATAAAATCAAAAGTAACTTTACATCGATTACGATCAGCTTAGCTTCTCCAGAGACTATTTTGGAGCGCTCAAGCGGTGAGGTTACTAAACCAGAAACTATCAACTACCGTACGTATAAACCGGAACGTGATGGTCTATTCTGCGAGCGTATTTTCGGTCCAGTAAAAGACTACGAATGTCACTGTGGTAAATACAAACGTATCCGTTATAAAGGTATTGTTTGTGACCGTTGTGGTGTTGAAGTAACGGAAAAGAAAGTACGTCGTGAGCGTATGGGACACATCAACTTGGTGGTTCCTGTTGCTCATATTTGGTATTTCCGTTCATTACCTAACAAAATTGGTTACTTATTAGGTCTTCCTACGAAGAAATTAGATATGATCATCTACTACGAAAGATATGTGGTTATCCAACCAGGTATCAAAGAAGATGATGGTATCTCTTACATGGATTTCTTAACAGAAGAAGAATACTTAGATATTCTTGATACGCTTCCAAAAGAAAACCAATACCTAGATGATACTGATCCTCAGAAATTCGTTGCTAAGATGGGTGCTGAGGCTCTAGAAGATTTATTAAAACGTCTAGACCTAGATCAGTTATCATACGATTTACGTCATCAGGCAGCTAATGAGACTTCTCAACAACGTAAAAACGAAGCGTTAAAACGCTTACACGTTGTAGAAGCTTTCCGTGGTGCTAATGATCACATCGAGAACCGTCCGGAATGGATGATCGTAAAAATCGTTCCTATTATTCCACCAGAGTTACGTCCTTTAGTTCCTTTGGATGGTGGTCGTTTCGCGACTTCCGATTTGAACGACTTATACCGCCGTGTTATCATCCGTAACAACCGTTTGAAGCGTTTAATCGAAATCAAAGCTCCTGAAGTAATCTTACGTAACGAAAAACGTATGCTTCAAGAGGCTGTTGACTCCTTGTTTGATAACTCACGTAAGGTAAATGCAGTGAAAACTGAAGGTAACCGTGCGTTGAAATCACTTTCAGATATTTTGAAAGGTAAGCAAGGTCGTTTCCGTCAGAACTTATTAGGTAAACGTGTTGACTACTCTGCTCGTTCGGTAATCGTCGTTGGTCCTCACTTGAAATTACACGAGTGTGGTCTTCCGAAAGACATGGCAGCTGAGTTATACAAACCGTTCATCATCCGTAAGATGATTGAAAGAGGTATTGTTAAGACCGTAAAATCTGCTAAGAAAATAGTTGATCGTAAAGATCCTGTAGTATGGGATATCCTTGAGAATGTATTGAAAGGCCACCCTGTATTACTAAACCGTGCTCCTACGCTTCACCGTTTGGGTATTCAGGCTTTCCAACCTACATTAGTGGAAGGTAAAGCGATCCAATTACACCCATTAGTGTGTACAGCGTTCAACGCCGATTTCGACGGTGACCAGATGGCGGTTCACTTACCATTAGGTAATGCTGCAATCTTGGAAGCCCAAATCTTAATGTTGGCAGCACACAACATTCTTAACCCTGCAAACGGATCACCAGTTACAGTACCATCTCAAGACATGGTATTGGGTCTTTACTATATTACTAAAGGCCGTAAATCTGATGACAGCCGTAAAATGCAAGGTGAAGGAAGTACATTCTACTCAGCTGAAGAGGTTATTATTGCTTTAAATGAGAAGAAAGTAGATCTTCACTCGTTCATCAAGGTTAAGACTAACATCAGAACAAAAGAAGGTGAAATCAAAGAAGCAATCATCGATACTACTGTTGGACGTGTAATCTTTAACCAGATTGTACCAGAAGAAGTAGGTTACATCAATGAATTGTTGACTAAGAAGTCATTGCGTAATGTCATTGGAGAAATCGTGAAGAGCACAGGTATGGCTCGTGCAGCGAAGTTCTTAGATGATATGAAAGAGTTAGGATTCCAAACGGCTTTCAAAGGTGGTTTGTCATTCAACTTGCAAGACTTAAATATTCCTGCTGCTAAAGCAGACCTTATTACTCAAGCTACGAACGAAGTTGAGGAAGTAATGAACAACTATAACATGGGTTTCATTACAAACAACGAGCGTTACAACCAGATTATCGATATCTGGACTCGTATCAACAACCGTTTGACAGCACACGTAATGGATATCCTTTCGAACGACAACCAAGGTTTCAACTCAGTTTATATGATGTTGGATTCAGGAGCTCGTGGTTCTAAGGAGCAGATCCGTCAGTTATGTGGTATGCGTGGTTTGATGGCGAAACCTCAGAAGTCTGGTACTTCAGGTGGTGAGATTATCGAAAACCCAATCTTATCTAACTTTAAAGAAGGATTATCGGTATTAGAGTACTTTATCTCTACCCACGGTGCGCGTAAAGGTCTTGCGGATACGGCGTTAAAAACGGCGGATGCGGGTTACTTAACTCGTCGTTTACATGACGTAGCACAAGATATGATTGTTGTAGAACAAGATTGTAACGGTTTACGTGGTATCTACACTACAGCACTTAAAGATAACGACGATATCGTTGAGCCATTATATGACCGTATCTTAGGTCGTACGCCGTTGAACGATGTTATTGATCCTGTTACTAACGAAGTTATTGTTGCTGCAAATGAAGATATCACAGAGGAAGTTGCGGAAGCAATTGAGAATGCAGGTATCGAAGGCGTAGAAATTCGTTCGGTATTGACATGTGAGTCTAAGCGTGGAGTATGTGCTTGTTGTTACGGTCGTAACTTAGCATCAGGTAAGCGTGTTCAATTAGGTGAGGCTGTTGGTGTAATTGCTGCACAGTCCATCGGTGAGCCAGGTACGCAGTTAACACTTCGTACGTTCCACGTCGGTGGTACGGCTTCGAACATTGCTGCTGAGTCTACTATCATCGCTAAATACGACGGACGTATCGAATTTGAAAACGTTCGTACAGTAGAAAAAGAAGGTGAAGATGGTCCATACCAAGTCGTATTAGGTCGTTCAGGTGAGATTAAAGTTGTAAATGCTGATAACAAAGTACTTTACCAACAAATCATCCCTTACGGTTCGAACTTATTCGTTAAAGAAGGTGAGAACGTAGAGAAAGGCACTAAACTAGTTGACTGGGATCCATATAACGCGGTAATTATTTCTGAGTTTGCGGGTAAAGTAGAATTCGATGCAATCATCGAAGGTGTAACTTTCCGTGAAGAGTCTGATGAACAAACAGGTCACAAAGAGAAAGTAATTATCGAAACTCGTGATAAAACGAAAAACCCTACTATCAAGGTATTGGATAACAAAGGCGAAATCATTCGTTCATACAATATCCCGGTAGGAGCTCACGTATCAGTTTCTGATGGTCAGAAAGTTAAAGAAGGTGCGGTATTAGTTAAGATCCCTCGTTCTACAGGTAAGACCCGAGATATTACGGGTGGTCTTCCTCGTGTAACTGAGTTGTTCGAGGCTCGTAATCCTTCAAACCCAGCTGTTGTAACTGAAATTGATGGTGTTGTTTCTTTAGGTGGTGTTAAACGTGGTAATCGTGAGATCTCTATCGAGTCTCGTGACGGTCAAGTTAAGAAATACTTAGTACCACTTTCTAAGCACATCTTAGTTCAAGATAACGACTTTATTAAAGCAGGTATGCCATTATCTGACGGTCAGATTTCTCCTTCAGACATCTTATCGATCAAAGGTCCTGCGGCAGTACAAGAATATATCGTAAATGGTATCCAAGAGGTTTACCGCCTACAAGGGGTAAAAATCAACGATAAACACTTTGAAACTATCGTTCACCAAATGATGCAGAAAGTGAATATCGAGGATCCAGGAGATACACGTTTCTTAGAAAAAGAAGCAGTAAACAAATGGGACTTCATGGAAGAAAACGATTCATTATACGACAAAAAAGTTGTTGTTGAAGCGGGTGATTCTAAAACTCTACGTCCAGGTCAGATTGTTACTTTACGTAAATTACGTGAAGAGAACTCTAGCCTAAGACGTCAGGATATGAAGTTAGTGGAAGTACGTGATGCTATCCCTGCAACATCAAGTCCTTTATTACAAGGTATCACTAGAGCGTCCCTAGGTACTAAATCATTCATCTCCGCAGCTTCCTTCCAGGAAACTACGAAAGTATTGAATGAGGCAGCGATCGCAGGTAAACGCGATAACTTGTTAGGCTTGAAAGAAAACGTAATTGTTGGTCACTTGATTCCTTCAGGTACCGGTTTACGCCAGTACAGCAACATCATCGTAGGTTCTCGCGAAGAGTACGATCAATTATTAGCTTCGAAAGAAGAAGACTAGTAATTAACGATAGACATGCCTAAGGCATGGCACGAAATAATGGTCTGGATTCCTTTTGGAGTCCAGACCATTTTCTTTTATAAAAAAATCACCACCAAATCGAGATTATACAGAACAATATGTAGTTAATATTTATTTAATGTTAAGTAGATTTGGGTTTAAATTGAAGGGTAAGACTAAATATGAATATTGAAATGATAACAGATCAATTTATTTTTGACTGGAATGATTTGTTCAAAGCATTTTTATCGCTAGGGGCCGGCTTCCTATTGGGCTTTGAGCGAGAATGGAAAGATAAATCCGCAGGATTCAAAACCATCTCGATTATTTGTCTGGGAAGTACCTTGTTTTCGATCTTATCGATGAAACTCGGAGCAGGGGAGTCTGAAGATGCGACTCGGATTGCTTCTTACGTCGTATCCGGTATTGGTTTCTTGGGTGCAGGTGTCATCTTCAAAGATGGCGTCAATGTGAATGGATTGACTACGGCAAGTATTATCTGGATGTCGGCCGCTGTGGGGATGGCTATAGGATTCGGTATGTTCATCACGGCGATCCTGTTTTTAGGAGCCTGTTTTTTGATTATTATCTCCGGCCCGATCTTAAATCGTTATGTATTACGGAATTTAGTGAAGGTTGTGACCGTTAGGTTTGATACCCATAAACTCTCCGAGAAAGATAGCTTTATCAACGATATACGTCCGTTGACCAAACAAGTAAAGATCAAGACACAGACGTTGAATAAGGAAGGATTGGTATTGGTTTTGGAGGTCTTGCTCGATAAGGGCAATATTAGAGACTTCGAAAACAAAATCATGGCCCACCATTCTATTTCCGAAGTATCTTTATAAGTTTTAGGCTGTTGCCCACCCTAAAACCTTTCTACAGTTAGCACTGATTTCTTCTAGATTATATTGTCCATCCTGTTGTTTAAACAATTTGGAGCCCATGCCTACGGATGTCACACCCGCAGCGAACCAGTTTTTGATGTTATTCTCTTCCACATCCACACCACCGGTCGGCATAAACTTCATGTTCGGGAATAGCGGCTTAATTCCTTTTAAGAATCCTGTTCCGAGCGTTTCTCCTGGAAATAGCTTTACAAATCCACAACCTGCGAACATAGCATTTGCAATTTCTGTAGGTGTCATACAGCCGGGAATCCATAAGCAGTTGTTTGCCTTGGCCGTTTCTGCAAGTTCAGCGACGAAGATAGGACTCACTAAGAACTCGGTACCTAGCGCCAGAAAACTTTCTGCAGCCGCACTGTCTAGAATAGTGCCAATGCCCAATGTCAATTCCGGCATCGCTTCTTTCTTGTAGTCTACCAAAGCTTTAAAATTAGCCTCAGCGTTCTTACCTCGGTTAACAAATTCGAATACGCGAATACCGCCATCATAACAAGCTTTGAGTACCTGTTTACATACTTCCACATCATCGTGATAAAATACCGGGATCACGGGATATGCTTTGATTTTCTCTATAATTTGATCGATCTGCATCTTGTTAGTATTTTCCATTTCCAAAATCGCCCTCTACGAACAGCTTCTCATATCCTGCGCCCGTTGCGATATCTATTATTTCCTGTGCCTGTTGGGTTTTTCGTAAGGCATGAATCAACCCCGCCATAAAGGCATCGCCACTGCCGATACGATCGACAATCTCATTGGTTTCATAAGTCTGCGAAACCGCATTCTCGGTTCTGGAATGATAAGTTCCGAAAAACAGATTATGCGTGGGATTATCCATAAATCGAAAAGTATTGGCGATATGTTCTAAATTTGGATATTTTTCAAACAACGCAGCTGCGGATACCGTTGCTGCTTCGACCAAACCCTCCTTCTCTGTATTCCTATCTAACCCCTCGGGAACGGCGATTCCAACCATGGTATGCGCAGCCCAAATATTTCCCATGATGACATGGCAATATGCCAACAGGTCTGGCATAATCTCCAAGGGATTTTTACCATACTGCCAAAGTCTATTGCGGTAGTTTAGATCGACAGAAATATAGATGTTACGTTTGCTTGCCGCTTGCAATACTTTTAACATTACGTTGGCCATCTCCTGGTTCAACGCAGGAGTCAATGCTGTCCAATGCAACCAATCTACATCTTCAAACAGCACATCGAAGTTTAGGTCTTCCGGACTTAATTGCGAAAAACTAGAGTATTTACGGTCGTAAATTACTTCTCCCTTCGTCAATCCATTTGCCGAAAGCAGAAAATAGGAACCAATACGGTCGCCAATTTGAAGACATTTAGACGTGTCGACCTGGTGACCGTTCAAAACTGCCAATATCTCTTCACTTAGCTTATTATTCGGAAAGGCGCTGGCATATTGTACCGGGGTTCCCATTTGTCCGAGCGAACTAGCGACATTGGCTTCTGATCCTCCGGGATAAATCCGTAATAAATTCTCTTGACTTCCAAAGAAACTATCTCCGACACTCTGCTGTCTGATTAGTATTTCTCCAAATGATAAAACGTGTGGCATAGGTTGTTAAATAATGCAATATAATGCTTTTAAGTGGCTTCTCAAGGATAATCTTCGCAAACGATTACGTAATTATACTCCATGAAATACCTATATTTTATTGATAAATTGCTTATCATTGAAAATATAATCTAACCAAAAACTATGAGTATTCTAGACAAATTTTCCCTAAAAGATAAGGTTATTGTAATCACTGGTGGTACCGGTATCTTGGGTAAATCCTTTGTCCGTGCCGTTGCAGAAGCCGGCGCTAAGGTTTGCGTCATTGGTCGCAATCAAGAAAAAATTGATGAGCGTGTTGCACAAGCAAAAGCAGTAGGTGCGGAAGCATTAGGTGTTGTTGCTGATGTGATGGACGAGCAGTCTGTAAAAGAGGCGAAGGATAGCATCGTGGAAGCCTTCGGAACCATTGATGGCCTTGTCAACGCTGTTGGTGGTAATGTTCCAGGCGCGACAATCGGCGATGACCAAAATATATTTGACAATAAGATTCAAGACACGATCAAAGCGATCGAGTTGAACCTATATGGCACGATTATCCCGACCATGATACTAGGTCAGGTGATTGCTGAGAAAGGTGCAGGAGCGATTATCAACATCTCTTCACTAGCTGCGAGTCGCCCATTGACCCGCGTGCTAGGCTATACGGTAGCAAAACATGGTATCGATGGATTTACCAAATGGATGTCTACCGAGTTGGCGCTTCGTTATGGCGATAAGGTGCGCGTGAATGCGATTGCACCGGGCGTATTCCTGACCGAACAAAATAGAACTTTGTTGACCAACCCTGATGGCAGCTATAGCCCACGGGCACAGAAATTCATCAACGGAACACCTTACCAGCGTCTAGGCGATCCTAGCGAACTGGAAGGTACCTTGGTGTATCTGCTTAGCGATGCGTCTGCATTTGTGTCTGGAGAGACCGTATTTGTGGATGGAGGATTTAATACATGGTGTGGCGTTTAATTTAAAGGCGTATATGCAATTTTTAGAACAAACATGGAGATGGTATGGCCCGAATGATTCGGTGTCCTTACAAGACGTAAAACAGGCTGGTGCGACGGGCATTGTTTCGGCACTACATCATATAGCACATGGCGAAGTATGGCCGTTGGAAGATATTCAAGAACGCAAGCGCATTATTGAGGAAGCAGGACTGACTTGGTCGGTTGTGGAAAGTGTGCCCGTTCATGAGGCAATCAAGACAGGAGCAGCAAACGCCGACGAATATTTAGAACGCTATAAAGAGTCGCTGAAAAATCTGGCAGCATGCGGCATCAAAACGGTATGTTATAATTTTATGCCTGTTTTGGATTGGACGCGTACGCAATTGGATTTAACCATGAAGGATGGCTCCAAGGCCTTATATTTTGATTGGATCGACTTGGCGATTTTTGATATTTATATTCTTAAGCGTCAGGATGCGAAAGCTGATTATCCGGCAAACGTTCAACAAGCGGCAGAAGTGAAGTTTGGAACCTTAGATCAGGATGCATTGAACGAATTGGAGCGTGTGGTATTGATGGGTATTCCGGGCGAAAGCGATATTACGCTGGATTCTTTGCAAAACAGTATTTCAGTTTACAAAGAAATTGGCTTTGATGGCTTGCGCAAAAACTTGCTTTACTTCTTAAATAGCATTGCTGAGGTTTGTGAGGAAAACGGCATTTTGATGACCATTCACCCCGACGATCCTCCTTACCCGATTTTAGGACTTCCGCGTATTGTAAGCAACGCCGAAGATCTGAACTACATTATCAGCGAACAAGAAAAACAATTCAACGGAATTTGTTTCTGTACAGGTTCGCTAGGAGCGGGGCCAAAGAACGATCTTCCCGCGATATTTGATCAGGTGAAACATCGTGTCAACTTTGTGCATCTACGCAACGTGAAGCGCGACGAGATAGGAAGTTTCTATGAAGCCGACCACTTGGATGGCGATGTGGATATGTTTAAAGTGATGGAAGCTTTAGTTGCAGAAAATCAAAAAAGAGAGCAACCTATTCCTTTCCGTCCAGATCATGGCCACCAAATGTTAGACGATTTGAATAAAGTGACCAACCCTGGATATTCTGCCATCGGACGCTTGAGAGGCCTGGCAGAACTTCGCGGACTAGAGCTGGGGATTATCCGTTCGAATAGATTTTAGATATTAGACATTAGATATTAGAGTATGGCGCCGGAAAGGCGCCTTTTTTATTGTTGTTTTGAACCAAGAAAAAAATGATAAAAGGATGGACAGGATCCTGCTAATCTTTCCATCCTTCCTTTCCTGGTTCAAGACAACACGCCTTCTTTCCTGGTTAAGAAACAGCCCCTCTTTTTTCTTTCAACATGATCCTGCAAATCCTTTTATCCTTCCTTTCCTGGTTCAAAACAAACTTTGCAACGGTTCAAAACCACCATTCTTTCTTTAAGTAAAGATGCGAAACAGAGCTCAGT
This sequence comes from Sphingobacterium sp. UBA6645, assembly GCF_002455685.1. Lineage (NCBI taxonomy): Bacteria > Pseudomonadati > Bacteroidota > Sphingobacteriia > Sphingobacteriales > Sphingobacteriaceae > Sphingobacterium > Sphingobacterium sp. UBA6645. Next base: position 113,376 of record NZ_DKLH01000052.1, on the reverse strand, counting down.
AATGTGTCTCTCCATACAAACCAAATGCTCTCCCAATATAAACCCCTATCAATCCCAATTGGAAAGGGTTATGATAGGGCTTTATATTGGGTTTGTATTGGGTTTGAAAGGGCTTTAAGCCAAGCTAGTCTTAAACATGAAATTACGGTACTCAAATAGAGTGCGATAAAAAAGAAGCTGTCCTTTTCGGGACAGCTTCTCCAATTCTAAAATCTAATGTCTTATGTCTAAAATCTAAACCCCTATCTCAAATCCACCACTTCGAAGCCGGCGTAATTGGCTTTCTGGAATTGGAAGGTGCTTGCAGGGATAGGATTGTTAACATACAGCGTATTGATGGTATAGGTATAACGAGATCCTGATTTGTCGAAAATCGTCACATCATGGATGTGGTTATTCTTGTTGATGCGCAATTTGATCTTAAAGTAATTGCGTTTTGTATCTTCAGGAGATAGCTCAATTACTTTTAGTTTACCGGCGCCTGATACACTTTCATCGTCCATGCTGATGTATTTAAATCCGGTGCGATAGAAAGTGAAGATATTGTTGGGGCCGATGGATTCATTGCTGTTATCGGCTTCCGATACTTGCACCTCCTTGTCTTCTTTTAAAACCGACCATACGGATTTACCGTCGGAAATCAAATCTTGTTCTGGCAATACGATTTTGTATTGCTGAGCAGGTTTGTTCATAAACATCTCGCCCTTGTCCGAATAGTTTTCGCCTTTTGCCTGCACGGCTTTAAAAGTAAAATTGGACTGGATTGTTCTGTAGCTATCGTATTTTTTTGATACCTCGTCTAATATTGATTTAGCATAACGGTCTTGCGCAAAAGCTGTGCTCACCGAGAGGAATGCTAATAATACATACAAAAATCTAATCATCTTTAATTGTCTTTTCTTAACGTTTCCAAATACTGTTCCAACGAATAATCATCAGGGTATAGCACCTCGCGTGCTTTACTGCCTTCAAATGGACCTACGATACCCGCAGCTTCCAGTTGATCGATAATTCGTCCAGCGCGGTTATAACCTAATTTTAACTTGCGCTGTATTAAAGATGTTGAGCCTTGTTGATGCATAACGATCAGGCGTGCAGCCTCTTCGAATAGCTGATCTCTGTCAGCCGGGTCGAAGTCGGATATTCCTTCACCATCGCCATTCGGATCTACATACTCCGGTAGGTAATGGGCAGACGGGTATCCGCGTTGGGAGCCAATAAATTCAGAAACCTCATCGACCTCCGGTGTATCCACAAACGCACATTGGATACGAATTAGGTCAGATCCTGTGGCAAGTAGCATATCTCCGCGACCAATTAACTGGTCTGCACCACCGCTGTCGAGGATCGTTCGTGAATCGACCTTAGACAATACGCGGAATGCTAGTCGCGCCGGGAAGTTAGCTTTGATCGTACCGGTAATGATATTTACTGAAGGTCTTTGCGTGGCAATAACCAAGTGAATACCTACCGCACGGGCTAACTGCGCCAAACGAGCAATCGGAGTTTCTACTTCTTTCCCTGCCGTCATCATCAAATCGGCAAACTCATCAATAATAAGAACTATAAACGGTAAGAATCGATGACCCTCCTCAGGGTTTAATCGACGATTGATAAATTTTGCATTATATTCCTTCAAATTCCTTACCTGGGCGTTCTTCAATAGATCATAACGCTGATCCATCTCGATACATAGGGAATTGAGGGTATTGATTACTTTTTTAGTGTCGGTGATAATTGCTTCGTCCTCATTCGGCAATTTCGCTAAGAAGTGTCTTTCGATTTTCTTAAATAGCGAGAGCTCCACTTTTTTCGGATCGACCAATACGAATTTTAGCTCTGCCGGGTGTTTCTTGAATAGGAGAGAGGTCAGGATGGCATTGATTCCGACTGATTTACCCTGTCCGGTAGCACCTGCCACGAGTAAGTGCGGCATTTTCGCTAAATCGGCTATATATACCTCGTTAGAGATTGTTTTACCTAAAGCGATAGGCAAATCCATCTCTGTCTTTTGGAACTTCTCTGTCGCCAAAATAGAGCGCATGGATACCATTTCCGGGCTACTGTTCGGTACTTCGATACCAATCGTACCTTTACCCGGCATTGGGGCAATGATACGGATACCTAAAGCTGCTAAGCTTAAGGCGATATCGTCTTCCAGATTCTTGATCTTCGAAATACGAACACCCGGTTTCGGGATGATCTCGTAAAGCGTTACGGTCGGACCGATAGTCGCTTTGATATGTTCGATTTCGATGCTATAGTTACGAAGCGTTTCGACAATTCTGTTTTTGTTCGCCTCTAGCTCTTGCTGGTTGATGGTGATCTTTCCAGTGCCGTATTCTTTCAGTAAGTCTAAAGTCGGGTATTTATAGCCCGAAAGATCGAGCTTAGGGTCGTATTCTCCGAATTTTTCGACCAGATCATTGGCAGATATAGCTTTTTCCTCCACTACTTTGGCTACCGTCAGGTCAGGCCCAACTACGGTTTCCTCCGGCTCTTCAAATTCCGGCTCTTCGATACTGAACTCGATTTCATCAGAATTTACGACCGGAGCAACTGGCGTCGGCTTAGGCGTGTTGACAGAAAGAGGTAGGGATACGGTTAAGTCTTCCGGTTGTTCGATCTCTTCCTTCTCCGTTAAAGTATTGCGAGTGCTTGTCTCTTCAACGGGATGCGAATAGGTATGCGTCGCAACTTCGTTTGTTTTTTGCTTATTGATCGTATTGCTGTGGCTAACTAGGCTGTCTTCGATAAATTCTTCGTCCTCCTCCTCATCTTCTTCCATTTCGCCTTTATTGCTTTGGAAAGACCATTTCAGGTCCAAGTTGTAGATAAGTACCAAAGCGGTTAAAAGGATGAAAATCAATAAGCCGGCAGTTCCTACAACACCAATTTGCGATTTTAAGATTTGATTGGTCCAGAAGCCAAATTTACCTTCCAAGATATGTGGAGTATCGTATATGAAGTCTTGGATAAATCCGAAGGTCACCGATAAGAATAAAATAGCCACCGCTGAGTACAACAGGGTCTTCCATACGGGAAGGATAGATGTTTTGTATAGGAATTTGTAGCCGATAACGAATAACACGACGATAAAAAGGAAGGATGCTACGCCAAACCATTCGTAGATAAACTGGTTTGCCAATAGGGCACCAAACTTTCCAAGTTTATTTTCTACCAAAGGTATTTCTGTATTTTCATCGTGGAGTTCATCTGCCGTATTGAGGAGTGTGCTCCAACCGCCATTGGTGGCAGCGATGTAGCTTTGGTCTGCTTTCCAAGTAAATAAATAGGATATAAAAGCGACTGCGAAAAGTCCAGCAAGTAACAAAAGAAATAATCCTAGGATTTTCAACGCTTTACGCTGTCCCTCAGAGAAGTTTATTTGGTCAAATGATTTTCGTGCGCTTCGTTTTTGATAGGATAAAGTAGTATTCTTAGCCTTCTTTGTCCCTGTCGATCCACTACCGTTTTTAAATGTATTTAATTTAGCCATGTAAATGACGCTATTTTTCTTCTACAAACTTAAAAAAAAATGACAGAATTGTTTGTGTTGAATGATTTGATTTATCTATCCTTGTAGCAATAAGCTTTCCAAACTCGTTAGATAGAATAAATAATAATTCTTTTTTGTTGATATGAATTTTCTAAGAAACGCAAAGCTATTTTCCGTCGCTCTATTGTCGGCATTCTTCCTGATCAGTTGTCAGAAAGATAGCGTGGGAGACCTTGCACTGGATACGCCGTCATTTTCGGGTATTGCAGGATTTAATGCGGTCTATCGCAGCTTGGGGCTGGATTTGAAGATCGACGATCGGGTAATCAATTCCGATGAATATTTTGATATGGGGGGCGCTGTGAAGCATAAGAGCGTTTTTCCGGGCAGAAGAACCATCAGCCTGTATGATAAGGATAAAAAAGTGGAACTATTCCGCGGTGAGCATCTGGTTGATCCCGGAAAGGTATATTCCGCGTTTTTCTATGGGAAGGATAATGTGCAGATGAAAGTAGTGGAAGATAATATGATCGCGCCATCAGCAGGGAAAGCAAAGATAAGAATAGCAAATTTCGCGAATAATCGTCGTATCGACTTCAAAGTGAAAGAGGGGCAGACGGCAACAGCAGGAGATAAGGTGCTTTCTGCGCAGGAGGTTACTACTTTCTATGAATTCAACGCAGAAAAGGTGAGATTTCAGTTTGAAAATGAAAGTGAATTCTCACAAATGTCAATCGAATTCAAACCCAAAGATAGAGGTGTTTATACGGTGTTTTTAATACCAAGAATCGTCTCCAATGTGGAAGGAATATCGATGCCGGATTATGAAATCCAGGTCATTGAGCATAATTAAACAGATATAAGAAAGGGCCGATCATCGATCGGCCCTTTTCTATTTGCTTTATGTTGACTAAGCAACAGTTACCAAGTAGTAGTTTTTCTTACCACGTTGTATAACCAAATACTTGTTATTAATCAAGTTTGACTCATTGATAACTTGCTCGATATCGCTAAGTTTTTCTCTGTTCAAAGATACTCCACCGCCCTGTAGCATTTTACGAGCCTCTCCTTTTGAAGGGAATACAGCCGTATCTACAGCTAACAGATCTAATACATTGATGCCTGCAGCTAATTTGTCTTTCGCTAGATCGAACTGAGGAACTCCGTCGAATACTTCTAATACAGCCTCATGATCTAGGTCTGCTAGGAATTCTAATGATCCGTTTCCGAATAAGAATTCTGAAGTTTTCACAGCAGTTTCATAGTCTTTCTCCGAGTGCGTTCTGATCGTGATATCTTTCGCTAATGCTTTCTGAACAACACGTAGGTGCGGAGCAGCATCGTGCTCTGTAATGATTGCATCGATTTCTTCCTTAGGAAGTAAAGTAAAGATCTTGATCCAGTTTTTAGCATCATCATCAGATGTGTTCAACCAGAATTGATAATACTTGTATGGTGATGTTTTCTTAGCATCTAACCACACAGCACCCGATTCTGTTTTACCAAACTTCTGACCATCTGCTTTCTTGATCAATTGCGTAGTCAATGCAAAGGCAGTTCCCTGATCCTGACGACGGATCATTTCGCTACCTGTTACAATATTACCCCATTGATCGGAACCACCCATTTGGATTTTACAATTGTGGTGTTTCCATAGATAATAGAAATCATAACCTTGAATTAGTTGATAGGTAAATTCGGTAAAAGATAGACCATTGTCACCCTCCAAACGTTTCTTTACAGAATCTTTGGACATCATGTAATTCACGGTAATCAGCTTACCAACATCACGAATAAAATCTAAGAATTTGAAATCCTTAAACCAGTCGTAGTTGTTTACCATCTTTGCGTCGGTTTCACCGTCTCCGAAGTTTAAGAACTTCGCGAGCTGTTTTTTCAAACATGCTACGTTGTGATTCAGTGTTGCTTCGTCTAAAAGATTTCTTTCAGCTGATTTAAATGAAGGGTCGCCAATCATACCCGTTGCACCACCAACAAGCGCTACTGGTTTGTGTCCAGCATGTTGGAAGTGGATTAAGGTCATGATTTGGGTTAAATGGCCTACGTGTAGTGAATCTCCTGTAGGATCGAATCCTATATAGCCAGAAACTGTTTCTTTATTCAACAATTCCTCTGTGCCTGGCATGATGTCTTGGAGCATGCCTCTCCAACGTAATTCTTCTACAAAGCTCATAGTTTAGCCCTTAATATTTTTTAATTAAGTTGCAAAGATACGAGATATTACTGTATCTTACGGATAATTTATAGGATAATGACCAGGATAGGATGAACTTTCTTTCTCATTTCTATTTCGAACGATATGCCACTCAATCGGAACGTGTGCTGGGATCTTTGCTTCCAGATTTACTGAAGAATGTTGATAAAACATATGTATTCCATCCGCAGCGTTTCGAAGAAGAGCTTTTTATACACCCGCTTAGTATGGCGATATCCGAAGGTTGGTATCGGCATGTTGAAGTAGATAAGCTTTTCCATAGTAGTGAGTTCTTTCTGGAGCATTGTCATATTTTGCGCAAGAAGCTGGAGCCTGTGCTGGAGGGCCTTCCAATCCGAGCTTCTTTCCTAGCGCATATAGCAATAGAGCTCTTACTCGACCATTTGTTGATCAAGCATAACTTGGTCAATGTAGGGCGCTTGTATGAGCATTTAGAACATGTGAATAGAGCTGTTCTGAAGAATTATCTATTGACTATCGGTGTAACCGACATTGAGGGCTTTTATCATTTTTACGATCGATTTATAGAATCACGCTATATTTTCGACTACAAATATATAGAGCATATCTCCAAGCCGCTTTTTAATATTTCTAAGCGCGTTTGGGATTTTCAAACCACACCTGAATATCATCAGAATTTGAGCAAAGTGCTAATGGAATACGAGGCTGATCATCTTCAGAACTTTAGAGATATCTATGTATATATTCAGGATAATATGACATATTTATCATAATTTTTTAGACTTTTGTTTTCTCACTCCAATAATTTACTAAATATGGCAAATAGACTGTTCCGCAAGAAAAGCGTAGATCAGATTCTTTCCGATGCTGAACATGGCGGTTCAGGCCTAGCGAAAATACTAGGCGTTCGAGATTTAATTTCTTTAGGCATTGCGGCGATAGTAGGAGCTGGAATCTTCTCTACTATCGGCTTAGCAAGTTATAACGGAGGCCCTGCGGTCTCTCTTCTTTTTGTATTCGTTGCATTTGCATGTGTTTTTACAGCATTGTCTTATGCACAATTTGCGAGTACAGTTCCCGTATCTGGTAGTGCTTACACCTATGCTTATGTTGCTTTCGGCGAGCTTTTCGCTTGGATTATAGGCTGGGCGTTGGTGCTCGAATATGCGGTTTCTAACATGGTAGTGGCCATTTCCTGGTCGCAGTATTTTGTTTCTATGCTGGAAGGATTTGGGGTGCATCTCCCCAAATGGATGACGATGGCGCCGGGCTATGCCCTGGATGCGCATGCGAAATCCCTTGAAATAGGGGCAGCTCAGTTGGAAAATATTGAGAAAGTAGCCCTACAGGCATACGAAACAGCTCCACGGATCTTAGATATTCCTATCATTTTTGATATGCCGGCAGGCTTGATCACGGTATTAGTGACGGCTCTGGTTTATATTGGGATCAAGGAGTCACAGCGCGCTAGTAATATCATGGTGATGATTAAGGTGGGGATTATTCTTGCTGTAATCTTTGGTGGTATTTTCTTTGTTAAACCAGAGAACTGGACACCTTTTGCGCCGAATGGCTTGGCAGGTGTCATGAGCGGCGTCGCTGCCGTGTTCTTTGCGTTCATTGGTTTTGACTCCATCTCAACAACAGCGGAGGAGTGTAAGAATCCACAACGCGATCTTCCTCGTGCAATGATCTATTGTTTGGTCATCTGTGCGGTGCTTTATGTGGCGATTACTTTGGTGTTGACAGGGATGGTGAATTACAAAGAACTAAATGTTAAAGATCCTTTGGCTTATGTGTTTTCTTATGTAGGATTTGATCATATGGCGGGTATTATCTCCGTAACTTCGGTTATTGCGATTACTTCCGCGCTGTTGGTTTTCCAATTAGCTCAACCACGAATTTGGATGACCATGAGTAGAGACGGTTTGTTGTGGAAGAAGTTTTCTACGATACACCCAAAATACAAGACGCCTTCCTTTGCGACCATTGTAACAGGTTTTGTGGTGGCTATCCCAGCTTTATTCTTCAAGATGGACTTCTTCGTGGACTTGACTAGTGTGGGTACATTCTTTGCGTTTATTCTGGTTTGTGCCGGTGTATTGTACATGGACCACTCGGGAATCTCAAAGAAGTCGAAATTCAAAGTGACATACATCAATGGGAAGTACATAGTAGGGTTGGGGATGATTGTCGCATTGATTTTGACCTATAAATACAGCGATGAAAACCTGTCGCATTGGTTAGAAATGGGTTCGGCAAAGATCTTGATTCATAAATCCCTTGTTATCATCTTTTGGCTAACATGGGCGGTAATGAGCGTGATGAGCTTTAAGTATAATTTCTCCTTACTGCCTGTTATAGGCGTTTTAATCAATCTTTACCTGATGTCCGAACTGGGCGCAAGTAACTGGATTATCTTTGTAATTTGGTTGCTAATAGGTTTGATTATTTACTTTGCTTATGGCTATAAGCACTCGAAATTGAACAAGAGAGCCACGGAAAGTTAATCTCGATATGATAATAAAAAAGCCCTTCGTGATAGGGCTTTTTTTATTGTTGTTATAGTCGTTTTAGCTTGACATCCTCTGTATTTGGAATCGTCAGCGGGACGCGTTCCAAGGTGACGAAACTGCTGTCTAGTCCAAAACCTTTCTCTTCAGATAGACTGAATTTCTTCAAGATCTTATAGATTTCTAGAATTACTTTTTCATTCCACTTCAGGAAGTGTGTTTTGGAAATCACTTTCTCCAGTACGACAAAGTTGAAGTCGCCAGGAATATTATGTTTTCTTAATGTATCGTAATGGCTGGTGATATCGATTTCTCCGTTTTTAACCATCTCTTCGACTACTTTGCGGAATAGCAGACTGATCTTCTGTTCCACGCGGAACCCTAAATGAAAGTCGATACGGATCAATTTCCCCGGTATCAATTGCGTTACTTTATATTCTCGCGTATGCGGATTGTCCATTACATCAACGTGTGCTAACCAATACACATCAGCACGCTTAGGCTTCTTATTGATGATGGAGTAGGTAATCTTCGACTCCACCTCATGTATATTATTCGCCGAAGTTAAATAAACAAGATGCGATGAAAACTGCGGAACAGATTTATCTTCGCTAAGCTCAGCAAGGATATCGTAGTAATCTTTTACATTGACAAACTTAACAAAGCGATTCTTGATCTTCCTAGCGCCAAACCAAGCATACATAACAATAAATAACGATGCTGCCAATAATAGAGTCAACCAACCCCCATGTGCAATCTTACTGATATTACCGATCAGGAATGCAAACTCTATGATCATATAAACGCCGGTAAACAACGCGACTAGAGCAACGTTGATTTTTTTGCGGAGCATGAAAACAGCCATTAGAATAGTCGTCATGATGAACGTCATATTGATCGCTAATCCGTAGGCGGCCTCCATGTTGCTCGATTCCCGGAATATTACGATGATAAGCATACAGCCGAGATAGAGGATCAGGTTGACTGATGGAACGTAAATTTGTCCCTTATGATCGCTAGGATAACGAATAGTAACCTTCGGCCATATATTCAAGCGAACAGCCTCTGCAATTAGGGTAAATGAACCTGAGATCATCGCCTGACTGGCAATAACCGCCGCAATCGTAGCGATCGTTACTCCCCAAACGACAAACCAATCTGGCATAATCGCATAGAAAGGGTTGATCTCGCCTAGAACAAGCCCCTTGTTTTCTAACAACCACGCACCCTGTCCGAAGTAATTGAAAATCAACATCAGTTTAACAAAGATCCAACTGATGCGGATGTTGTTCTTTCCACAATGCCCCATGTCAGAATACAAGGCCTCCGCACCGGTTGTACAAAGGAAGATTGCACCCACAATAAACCATGCATTCGGGTAGTTTGCTAATAGCTGATAGGCATAGTACGGATTTAAAGATTTCCAGATTTCAGGCGAATGTCCCAAATAGGAGAGTCCTAAAATTCCTATGGTGCTGAACCAAATAAACATCAATGGTCCGAATACACGACCCACGATGTTTGTTCCAAAACGTTGAATAAGGAACAGCAATGAGATAATCAATACAACGATGGGGATAGTCGGCAAGCCTGGGTTCTTAATAGCTAATCCTTCGACAGCCGAAGATATGGTAATTGCCGGGGTGATCATACCATCGGCGAGTAGAGTACTCGCTCCAATAATGGCAGGGATGATGAGCCATTTCGCTCTTTTTCGAACAAGCGAAAACAGAGAAAGGATACCTCCCTCACCTTTGTTATCTGCATTTAACACAATCAATACATATTTGATTGTCGTTTGTAACGTCAGGGTCCAGAAAATACAAGAAAGCCCCCCATAAACCATTAGTTCTTGGACTTCACCTTTATTGAAAATTGCCTTGAAAACGTAAAGAGGAGAGGTCCCGATGTCGCCGAATATGATCCCTAAACTTATTAATAAACCGCCCATGCTGACCCTGTGAAGGGCGTGTTTGTGATCTGTGGACATAGCTTTTATTTATGTGATCTAATGATTAAAAAACGTTCGAAATTACAACTTTTTAAGCGACAACGTAATTTCCTGTTAAAAATTGTTAAACGCTGTAGTTTTCGACTGTCAAAAAATGAAAAAAGATGTACTTTTGTAATAGGAAGTATGGAATTAATTATTACATTTGATTAAACCATAACCTAGCGTTAATAATCCAAAGGATAGAATGAAGTTTGAATGGACTAAAATAGCACGTATTAGCATCATGAATACCCTGGTATTATGGATGTTTATTGGCTTTGCCCAAGCAAACACATTCCAAGCCGATACGACTAAAGCTAGCGCAAGTAAGCAAAGTTTAATCTCTGCTAAGAATAGAAACGCTAATCGTGTAGCAGTTATTGCCGAAGAGTCGGATAAATTAATCAATAACGTTAAAGTTTTTTACAATCCTATCGCAGCTCAAGTCACAGTAAACTTCAAATTAAGCAAAAACAGCCATGTATCAATCAAGGTTATGGACGCACTTGGTAATGAAGTATTAGCATTACATAACGGTGATTTAGACGCAGGAACACAAAACCTAAACTTCGACTCCAGTGCCAAACTAAAAGAAGGCATATACTTCGTAAGAGTAATGAGCGGCTCGGAAACAGTCGTGAAGCGAATATCTGTTAGATAGTAGTATTTAGTAGTTAGTATTTAGTATAAAGACCCTGGGCGCCAATAAATGGACGCCTTTTTTTGTGCGTAATGTTTTCTTCGATTATCACTCTTGAAGGTAATAGGTAAAGAACCTCTCTTAATAGACTTATGATTCCATCATAGGTCTAACTACTAAGTACTAACTACTAAGTACTAAAAGCATCATAGTTCTAACTACTAAGTACTAAATACTAACTACTAAAAAAGGGATAGCCAATGTTACTCGACTATCCCTTTCCTTATAAAATTGAAAAGTGTTTTCTTATCTGTCTTTGATACTTACGTATGGGCGTAATGTTTCGCCGGTGTATACTTGTCTTGGACGACCGATAGGTTCTTTATTATCGCGCATCTCTTTCCATTGTGCAATCCATCCTGGAAGACGTCCTAGTGCGAACAATACAGTAAACATATCAGAGTTGAATCCTAATGCGCGGTAGATAATACCTGAGTAGAAGTCAACGTTTGGATATAATTTACGGTCGATAAAGTATTGGTCGTTCAATGCTGCTTCTTCTAATTTCTTAGCGATATCTAAAACAGGATCATTAACTCCTAACTTCTCTAATACGTCATCACAAGCTTTCTTGATGATTTTCGCACGTGGGTCGAAGTTCTTGTATACACGGTGACCGAATCCCATTAAACGGAAAGGATCATTTTTGTCTTTTGCTTTTGCTAAGTATTTCTCAGCATCACCGCCATCCTCTTTAATTGCTTCCAACATTTCGATTACTGCTTGGTTAGCACCACCGTGAAGAGGTCCCCACAATGCATTGATACCAGCTGAGATAGAAGCATACATATTCGCATTTGATGATCCTACGATACGGACAGTTGATGTCGAACAGTTCTGCTCGTGGTCTGCGTGTAGAATCAATAATTTGTGCATTGCTTCGATTACTAATGGATCGAATGTTTTCTCTTGATTAACTTCTCCAAAAATCATGTTCAAGAAGTTCTCAATATAACCGAAGTTGTTTTTAGGATAAACAACTGGATGACCTAAAGATTTCTTTTGAATCCAAGAAACGATCGTTGGCATTTTAGCCAATAAATTGATGATCATTTTATCCTCTTCTTCATCAGATTGGTTCGGGTTTAGAGATTCCGGATAGAAAGATGATAAAACACCCACTAAACATGACAACTGACCCATTGGGTGAGATTTTGATGGAAATCCGGTGAAGAAGTTTTTCATATCTTCATGGATCATCATTTGCGCACGGATATCAGCGCGGAATTTCTCTAATACGTCTTTCGAAGGAAGTTCGCCGTAAATCAATAAATAGGCAACCTCTAGGAAAGTTGACTTTTCTGCTAATTCTTCAATAGCATATCCTCTATAATGAAGGATACCTTTTTCACCATCTAAGAAGGTAATGGCGCTCTTCGTCGCGCCTGTATTTTTATAACCTGGGTCTAATGTGATGTAACCCGATTGATCTCTTAATTTTGAAATATCAATTGCTTTCTCATTTTCAGTCCCCGTAATTACTGGGAACTCATAAGAAGAGCCATTTAAGTTAATAGATGCTGTTTCAGACATAGTCAATTTCTTGTATTAATTGTAGTATTACTAAAAGTCGTATACACAAATGTATGAAATTGATTTATAAAATCTAACTGACTAGGGTATCAAAATGACACAATCTCGTCATTTTAGGAACGATTTATTGACTTATTCACGCAAAAAGTCATTTCAATTTAAATGTTTTCTTTTTTGGAAAATATAGAGGCTATTATCTATCATAAAACGAGCCATTTAACCTAACAAAATCAACAAAAAATGTTAAAATATTTTGACATCTACGAAAAACTCGTAAATTAGTGAAAAATCAGTAGATGTATGGAGAAGTTAACAATACAGGAAGAAGAAGCAATGCTATCTATTTGGCAATTAGGGGGTGGCTTTATTCGCGACATCCTAGACAACCTAAAATCCGATGATATGCCTTATACGACATTGGCATCAACCATCCGTAATTTAGAAAAGAAAGGCTATGTGAAAGCGGTCAAGTATGCTAACGCGAAACGCTACGAACCTCTAATCACTTCTGAGGAGTATAAGGCAAAATTCATGAACTCTTTCGTAGGCGATTATTTCAAGAATTCCTATAAAGAAATGGTTTCATTTTTTGTCAAAGAAGAGAAGCTTAGCCCGAATGAACTTGAAGAGATCATGGATATGATCCGGAATAATAAATCATAGACCTATGGAAAGCTTACTGACTTATTTGTTGCAAGTAAACCTGCTTATCATTATCATCTTCTTGGGATATCAATTACTATTGAAAGGGCTAACCTTTTATATGCTTAATCGTGTCTATTTCCTTGTAGCTACTTTATATGCATTTATCTACCCGTTTTTAGATATCAAATCATGGTTCGCGAAGCAAGTCGAGCTTCCGATAGGCGAAGTGTTCAACTACATCCCCTTCGTATTCGAGGAGAAGGCAAGCTATTTCTCGCTTAGTGACTTATTGCTGATGATTGCCTCTGTAGGAGCAATCGCGTTCTTTACGAAATTGCTGATTCAGCTGTTTAGCCTCTTGCGGATACATTTACATTCCGAACCATCCGCATGGCGGGAATACCTTTTCCGCAATGTCATCTTCCCTATTGCACCATTCTCTTTTTTCAACAAGATCTACGTTCATAAGGAGCAACATCTTGAAAAAGAACTTCACGATATTTTTAAACACGAACATGTCCATGTTGAGGGCCATCATACCTGGGATGTCTTGTTGTTTGAAATAGTATTGGTAAGCTGTTGGTATAATCCTTTCGTATGGTTAATGCGCAAAGCCGTACGTCAAAATCTTGAATACTTGACCGATCAACAAGTGTTAGATAAAGGTGTCGACCGCCAGACTTATCAATACTCTTTGCTGCATGTCACCAAGCAGGGTGCTTCGGTGGGCATCAGCAATCAGTTTAATTTTAAAACCTTAAAAAAGCGCATTATGATGATGAACAAGAAACGCTCATCCAAATTGGAACTCAGCAAATATGCATTCCTATTGCCGGTCTTCATTCTGGCCGGAGCAACTTTCACCTTGAACAAGGCGGAAGCAAAGATCGAAACGGTTGTAATTAAAGCCGCCGAAACGAATGTTTCAGAGATTGGACACAAACTATCGAAAAACATTATTCAGCAAGATACAACGAAGAAAAAGGCAAGTACGCAACAGACAGAGGAAGCTGTAGTCACTGGATATCAGTCTGACAACGCGAACGTCAAAGAATTATCTGGATTAACCTTCAGCGCAGAGCAAAGCGATACGTTGAAAGGAAAAATTAATAACGTAAGAGTAGTACGAGGCTTCAAGGCGCGCTCATTTGATCAACTTATCGATCAGGGCACCAATAAAGACAAGATCATTGTTATCGACGGCAAAGTAATGCCTAAGGACTTTGACCTCTCTTTAATTGATGATCGCCGTGTTGATAACGTCGAGATCTTGACCGGTAAAGACGCTCTTGCAATTGATCCAAAAGCGAAAGACGGAATAATCTCCATCACAACCAGAAAAGAAGGAGATCCCGTGTCTAGAGTTTGGAGGATTGAAAAAAACGGCATGTCGCCAACAAAGAATGATCTACGATTGACTGGGAGAGGAGTATCCGTATTAGGCTTATCTCATGAAGGCAAGAATATGAGTTACGAAATCGACGGGAAGAAGGTAAGCGAAGAAGACGTTAAAAAAATAAAACATGAGGATATCCATTCGATCGACATGAAGTTAGAGACGGGCAAAACGGAAGACGGAAAAGAAAAGAAAACCAATCTCATAAAGGTTTTCACGAAGGCTTACGCGAAGGAGCATAATCTACCCATGCAGGATTCATTAAAAGGTCGTCTTAGCGGAGTAAGGATTAGATCAAATCCAAATGGAGAGAACCGAAAGCTTACCTTCAGGTCTAATGCGGAAAAAGGAAAGATTGTGTGGGTCGTAAATGAGAAAGTAGTAGAAAGCGAGGAAGCCGACAAATTGGATCCAAACAATATCTCCTCAGTCTATGTGGTAAAAGACAAAACTGAGCTAGCAACCTACGGCGATGATGTTGAAGGTGTCATCAAGATTATTACAAAAGACTCTCCGCTAGCGGTCAATCGTCCGAAAACAAATAAGGACGTCACGATCTCTACCTCGGCAAAAGATCTTCCAAATAATGCGATTTATTTTATCGATGATAAACAAGCCAGTAAAAAGGACGTTGATAACTTAAAAAGCGAAAAAATTAAAACGGTGAAAGTTATCAAAGGAGACAAAGCCGTAAAAGACTATGGTGATAAAGGTAAGAACGGTGTGATACTGATTACGACCCGCAAAGCCAAAGATTAAATTGAAACTTTAAAGTTTGTTGTTTAGATAATAGAAAAAGCATCTCTCCGATGCTTTTTCTTATTTAATATCTTTACAGTTTCCAACAAAAACCTATTTGGTATTCAGATTGGTCATCGTCAGTTCAATACCAATATTGATAAAGCTATTCACCATCTTCACCGAATGCTCTATCAATGCCGGCAATTCACGTTGTTCCTCTTTATCAAATGGCCCCAATACATAATCCACCTGCCGACCTTTTGAGAAGTTATCACCAATACCAAAGCGCAATCTAGGATACTGCTGCCCCCCAATGGAAGCTTCGATGGAGCGCAAACCATTATGTCCTGCCGCAGAGCCCTTCGGCTTTACGCGCAAAGACCCAAACGGAATCGCCAGATCATCAACAATAACCAGAATATTCTGAACCGGAACCTTTAACTCCTGCATCCAATAGTTAACAGCCTTGCCACTTAAGTTCATAAAGGTAGTCGGCTTGATCACATAAACATTATGCCCGCGCTGCTTATACTCCGTATAATAAGCGTGCTTCAAGGTCGACCAAGTTGTCCCAGCCTGATTAGCAAGCTCATCCGCAACCATAAAACCTATGTTATGTCGTGTATCGGCGTATTCCTTGCCAATATTCCCTAATCCAACAATTAAAAAATTCATAAAGGCAAAAATAGTATTTAGATTTTAGATGTGAGACATTAGATTTTAGAACTGCAGCAATGAAGGATGGTATTGTCTTGAACTAGGAAAGGAAGGATGTAAGGATGAACGGGATTTTTTGTTTTGAACCAGGAAAAAAAGGATGTAAGGATGAACAGGATCTTGCTAATCTTTTTATCCTTCCTTTCCTGGTATTCAAAACAACCTTTCCTTTAATGGTTCCGACAGCGGCATAACACCCGATCCTGCTAATCTTTTTATCCTTCCTTTCCTGGTCCATACAACTTTTCATTCCGAAACCAGAGAAAGATAACTTCTCCTTCCCAAACCAAAGAAAAACAACCCTTTTCTTAACGACTATAAAACCCCATACTCTAATGTCTAAAATCTAATGTCTAACATCTAACCCCCCATATCATCACTTAAAAAAATGCGTTCCATCATTTTTTTTGCAATCTATTTACGACACTTTTGTCTTAAATAGAAACACATAATCATGAAAACAGTAAATACCTTCGGAATCTTAGCTTTATCTTTTGGCCTTTTCGCTGCTTCTTGTGGCAACTCAAGCCAATCTAACAATGAAACAGTAGATCACAGTGCTCATCAAACTGAAACGCCTGCGACGAGTGAGGCTCCTGCTCCGGCAACTGAGCCAGCGGGTTCTGCTGCTTCTGCTAGCAACGAGGTTGTCATCGAAAGTAATGACCAAATGAAGTACAACCTGAGCGAGATCAATGTCAATGCTGCTGAGCCCGTTAAATTAACACTGAAGCATGTCGGAACCATGAAGAAGGATGTCATGGGACACAATGTTGTGGTATTGAAGGCAGGAGCGGACGTAGCTGCTTTTACAACAGCCGCAATGAATGCTAAGGATACAGACTATATCCCGGAATCGAAAGATGTGATTGCGCATACCAAAGTGATCGGCGGCGGTGAACAAGATGCGATCGAGTTTACTCTTCCAGGTCCTGGCACCTACGACTTCATTTGTTCTTTTCCAGGACATGCTGGTATTATGAAAGGTAAAATCATTGCGCAATAAATAGTAAGAATAACAGATAAAACGGCATCGGGATCAACTGCGATATAGATCTCGATGCTTTAATCCAAAACACATGAGTAGAGAACGAAAATTATGGTGGTCCTTTGTACTGGTAGTAGCTATCTCCTTTAGCGTGCTGCTGTACTATGGCTACGAAATATACCAAGTGTCGCCACCTGTACCCGAACAGGTTGTCGATGCGGATGGAAAAGTATTATTCACCGGCCAAGAGATCAAAGATGGTCAGAACGTTTGGCAAAGTATCGGTGGTCAGGAAGTTGGAACAATATGGGGTCACGGCGCGTACGTGGCTCCTGATTGGACCGCCGACTGGCTGCACCGCGAAGCTCTCATCATGCTCGATAGCTATGCGCAGCAGGAATTCGCCAGTGCATATGCTGACTTAAGCGATGAAGATCAAGCGAAGCTACAAACACGCTTGAAAAACAATATTCGTAAGAATACTTTCAATGAAGAGACGAATACCCTAACTATAGACGTGGACCGAGTAAAGGCGGTAAACGAATTATCTGCCTATTACGCTGGTCTTTTTACAGACGATCCTCAGTTCGACCAATTGCGTAAAGATTACGCAATTCCAAAGAACTCCATTAAAGATCCTGAACGTTTGCACAAGTTAAATGCCTTTTTCTTTTGGGCAACTTGGGCAACCGTAACTGAACGCCCCGGCGACCAAGTATCCTACACCCATAACTGGCCAAATGAAAAACTAGTCGGTAATGAGATGACGATGGACTTGCTTGCCTGGTCTGGCGTAAGTATTATCCTATTGATCTTCTGTGTGGGCGCATTAGTGCTATGGCAAGTAAAATCGGGCGAAGATGACGAGCTGCTCTACCCGGCTCAAGATCCTTTGCTACGCCAAGGCATAACCCCATCCATGCGCTTAACGAAGAAGTATTTCTGGATTGTTAGCTTGCTGATGCTCGTTCAGGTCGGATTGGGGATTGTTACTGCCCACTATGGAGTCGAAGGCGATGGCCTTTATGGTATTCCGCTCGATCAATTCCTCCCTTATTCCGTAACGCGTACTTGGCATACCCAGCTTGCCATCTTCTGGATCGCCACAGCTTGGTTGGCAACCGGACTCTACATTGCACCGGCAGTAGGTGGAAAGGACCCTAAATTCCAATGCTTCGGTGTCAACTTCCTGTTCATTGCCCTGCTCATCATCGTTGTGGGCTCCATGGTTGGACAATGGTTTGGCGTTATGCAAAAATTAGACTTGGTCCAGAACTTCTGGTTCGGACATCAGGGCTATGAATATGTAGACCTAGGACGCTTCTGGCAGTTATTCCTGTTCGTTGGTCTCTTTGTCTGGCTGGCATTGATGGTGCGTCCGCTGATCCCGGTGTTGAAAAAAGGAGGCGAGGAGAAAAACCTCATCATTATGTTCCTGATTTCCTGCTCCGCAATTGCATTATTCTATGGTGCGGGACTGATGTGGGGAAGACAAACGAATCTAGCTATCGCCGAATATTGGAGATGGTGGGTCGTGCATCTATGGGTAGAAGGATTTTTTGAGGTGTTCGCAACAGTGGTTATGGCCTTCTTATTCGTGCGCTTAGGTCTGTTGAAACCGAAGTCGGCAACGGCAAGCGTATTGTTCTCGACGATTATCTTCCTTTCGGGAGGTATCCTCGGAACATTCCACCACCTGTATTTCTCAGGAACACCGACTGCCGTAATGGCTTTGGGAGCAACCTTCAGCGCGTTGGAAGTCGTACCGTTGACTATCATAGGTTTCGAAGCTTATCATAACTACAAGCTGTCTAAATCGACCAAATGGTTGCAGGATTATAAATGGCCGATCTACTATCTGATATCCGTTGCCTTCTGGAACTTTCTTGGCGCCGGGGTGTTCGGATTTATTATCAACCCTCCAATCGCGTTATACTATGTGCAAGGATTAAACACAACACCGTTGCACGGGCACACCGCCTTATTTGGAGTGTATGGTATGTTGGGAATCGGACTTATGCTGTTTGTATTGCGCAGTCTATACCGCGATGTGCAATGGAATGAGAAAATCTTAAAGATAGGCTTCTGGAGCTTGAACATCGGCCTCTTGGCGATGGCACTGCTCAGCCTCTTGCCAGTAGGCGTATGGCAAGCGATTGCAAGTATTAAAGAGGGAATGTGGTATGCGCGTTCTGCCGAATTAATGCAACAACCAGGAATGGTATTCTTGAAATGGATGCGTACGCCGGGCGATGTAATCTTCGCTATAGGTGTATTCGCCTGCGCATGGTTTGTATTTGATCTAACATTGAAAAATAAAATTAAAAACTGATATGGAAAATTTAGTAAATGAAAAAATAGGGGATATTGTAGCGAAGAACTTTCATGCTGCTGCAGTATTCAGTAAATATGGTTTAGACTTTTGTTGCGGTGGCGGAAAATCCGTACAAGAAGCGGCAGCAAAGAAATCCGTAGATGTGGAGAAACTAACCGAAGAGCTTAAAGCCGTTTTGAGCGAGCCTAATGAAACGCATATTGATTATGCATCATGGCCGGCAGACCTCCTGGCTTCGTACATTGAGAAAACACATCACCGCTATGTGCGCGAGAAAGCACCAGTGATATTGGCCTACTTGAACAAGCTGTGCCAAGTACACGGAGGGCGCCATCCCGAACTGTTAGAGGTGAACAAACTGTTTCAAGAATGTGCAAAAGAACTCGGACAGCACCTCGTAAAAGAAGAAAAAATCTTGTTCCCTTACATCGTCCAAATGATCAATTCAGAAATCGATCATACCCAATTGGCACCGGCCCCATTCGGCTCCATCGAGAATCCAATCCACATGATGGAACATGAACACGATGCCGAAGGCGAACGCTTCGAAAAGATCGCCAAGTTAACCGACAACTATGCGGTCCCTGCCGATGGTTGCAGCACCTACCGCGTAACCTATGAGATGTTGAAAGAATTTGAAGACGACCTGCATAAGCATATCCATTTAGAGAATAATATTTTATTCCCAAAATCTATTGCCTTGCAGCAAGCGTTGAATTAGATATTAGATTTTAGATGTGAGATATTAGAGTATGGCGGCCAATATTGGTCGCCATACTTTTATTGGGAAGGCGAGATATGTTTTTTTCAAGTAGACAATGATGGAAAGTTTGTTTTGAAGAAAGGAAGGATGCACGTTGTTTTGAAGAAAGGAAAGGAAGGATGCACATTGTTTTGAACCAGGAAAGAAAGGATTAAAGGATTGACAGGATTGGGTATGGTGTCTGATGAAGGACAGTATCAGCGGTCAGGTATTGTTGGAGACGTTTAGTGAAACGTCTCTACGCATTGGCGTCCATTTGGGGTCTATGCAGTTTTGAACTATATAGGCGGTAATCATGACGAACCGCGTAGAGACGTTTCACTAAACGTCTCCTGATACATACGATGTCAAACTCGTCATTCAACGCCATACCCGATCCTGGCAATCCTTTAATCCTTCCTTTCCTGGTTCAGAAATAGTAGTTAGTAATAAGTATTTAGTACTTAGACCCGATCCTGTCAATCCTTACATCCTTCCTTTCCTGGTTCAGACAAGTCTAAAATCTAATGTCTCACATCTAATCTCTAAGACAAAAAAAGAGGTAATCTTTCGATTACCTCTCTTTTTTGTCTTGGAATTGTGTGTTCCTTATTTTTTACCGCCTTTAGCTGCTTTAGCTGCTTCTTGCTCTGCTTGACGTAAAGCACGAGACATGATTACAGAAACGATAGTATCGTCAGCGTTGTTTAATACAACAGCGTTTTCTAATTTCACTTGTCCTACGCGGAATGATTTACCAACTTCTAAACCTTCCATAGGAACTTCTACTTCTTGAGGTAAGTTGTTAGGTAATGCTTTAACACGTAAGCTACGTAATTTTTGAACTAATTTACCCCCCATTTTAACACCTGGAGAAGTACCAGTTAATTTAACTGGGATATTGATAGACACTTCTTTGTCATCAAATAACTCTAAAAAGTCAACGTGAGTAACTAAATCTGTTAATGGGTGGAATTGAGCATCTTGAACGATAGCTTTTGTTTTCTTGCCGTTGATATCCAATTCTACGAAGATCACCTCTGGAGTGTATAGAACAGATTTCAAATCAGCTGCGGATACCGAAAGATGTGTTTGTTCTTTACCACCGTAAAGAACTGCAGGGATTTGACCCTCGTAACGCAATTCTCTCGAATCTCTTTTCCCTACGTTCTGTCTTGCAGAACCGCTAATAGCAATTGATTTCATGTTATGAATTTATTATAAATTGAGGTGCAAAGATAATGATTTATAAAATATCAACAAAAAGTATTTGTTGATATTTTATAAATAGATATGAGATGTAAGACATTAGATATTAGAGTATGCTGGCTAAATAGTATGAAGTCTGAACCTTGATTTATAAAAGGAGGGAAAATTAGTTTTGAACCAAGAAAGGAAGGATAAAAAGATGAGCAGGATCCTGTCAATCATTAAATCCTTCCTTTCTTGGTTCAAGACAAGAATTTTTCTGTCTTCAAAACAAACTTTCCCCCTTTACTTCTTCAAAAAAATACCACTTTAAAACATCCTTTCAAAAAAACTACAAAAAAAATGGCGACCAAATTGGCCGCCATGCTCTAATATCTTAAATCTAATGTCTAATATCTAATCAACATTAAACAAATCCGAAATTGAACCATGTTCATTTACGTTTTTGATGGCGTTAGCGAAAAGTTTATCGGTAGATAACACTCTAATTTTGCTGCATGTTGCTGCTTTCTCAGGGTTTAGCTGAATGGTATCTGTTACGATCATTTCAGATAATACTGAGTTTTCTATTGTTTCGTATGCTTTTCCGGATAACACGGCATGTGTACAAACTGCGCGTACCGATCTAGCGCCATTTTCCATGATCAAGGCTGCAGCTTTAGATAAGGTACCTGCAGTATCACAGATATCATCGATCAATACTACATCCTGACCTGTTACATCACCGATAATCGACATCGATTCGATTTCGTTGGCACGTTTACGGCGTTTATCACAGATAACTACCTCTGCATTGAAGAACTTCGCGAACGTACGAGCGCGGTATGAACCTCCCATATCGGGCGAAGCAATCATTAAGTTTTCTAGGTTCAATGACTTGATGTAAGGAACGAAGATAATTGCACCATCTAAGTGGTCAACAGGGATATCGAAGAATCCTTGGATTTGTGCAGCGTGTAAGTCCATCGTCATGATGCGGCTAGCACCAGCAGCAGTGATCAGGTTAGCGATCATTTTAGCGCCGATTGCCACGCGAGGCTTATCCTTACGGTCTTGACGTGCGAAACCAAAATAAGGAACTACAGCAGTGATGTAGTGTGCGGAAGCACGCTTTGCAGCATCAATCATCAATAACAACTCTAACAGATTGTCTGTAGGTTGATTGGTAGACTGAATAAGGAAAACGTCGCTACCACGAACAGATTCGTTGTAGAAAGGTTGGATTTCTCCGTCTGAAAATTTAGAAAGAGTCTTGTCGCCAAGGGGTTTTCCGTATGCTTTCGAAATTTTGTCTGCTAATTCTAGGGTGCCAGAACCAGCAAATAGTTTTACCGTGTTGAATTGCAAAGGCATGGTGAGGTATTTTTTGGGGTTTTTATTTAAAGAATTTTCAATTACTGTTTTCCTTACTCCAACATTAGCTAGCGTTTAACCTAATGTTGCCGCAAAGTTAGGTAAATGTTTGAGAATTTAAAACAATATATAAACTGCTGTTTCATAAGTCGATGTTCTAACTTTTGATTTCTGGTAATAGCTTCGAAATCAATCTATAAAAGTGAAGATATACCTGCTTAAGACTTCTTAAGAGCTGAATCTGCTTAATGCTTTTGATCTCTTTAATCAAACCCAATGTATAGCCCTTTCGGAGCGGCACTGAAAGGGTTACACATTGGGTTTGTAAGGGGAGTGAAAGGGGATTGAGTAGTAGTTGGTACTCAGGAGTCATTGTAGAGCCTATTTGAAGCTAGATTGAAAGCTGTTTTTAGGTGTTGTTGTGTTGGTTTACAGTTGGTTAACAAAATGATAACAATAGGCTTAACCTTTGGATTTTTATATTTGTTGCCGTAGATCAGGCGGAATGGAGTCCGCTCTAATTTAAATTAAATGAAAAATCAGGTAGACGAGCAGTTACTTTGGGAGGCATTTAAGCAGGGCGATCGTCAAGCGTTTGAATCCATTTACCATGAGTACGTGCATCGACTCTACGTTGAAATTTCCAAGCGAATCAGCGATCAGCAAGTTGTTGAAGATCTGTTGCAGGAGATGTTTCTTACACTTTGGGAACGCAGAACGATTTACCAGCCGAAAGGTGATATCTATCCTTATCTATTTGGTATGGCAATCAATCGCGTGCTGAACTATTATCGTACGAATAAGCGGAAACCGATGATGTTGCAGCTATGGGAAAATATGCCCGAAGATCTGATTGGCCTAGATGAACTATCCTCAGCTTTCAAACAAGCGCATACCCTCGAATTAGAGTTGCTCTTGGATAAAGCAATTGCCGATTTGCCAACCCGCATGAAACAGGTCTATAAGCTCCGTTATGAGGAAAAGAAATCTGTTGCTGAAATTGCATCCCTGCTGTCCAGTTCTCCCCATACGGTACACAACCAATTAAAGGAAATACGCAAGCGATTCGTCAAGACGCTGAGAGAAACCAGCTACTTCTTTCTTTAAGCAATTGTTAAGCGTATTATCAAATCATTAAACCGTAAAATCCGACTAGCCATTCTTTAGTTTTTGGTTCCTTTTCTAATAAGAGGGGGATAATCTCTTCTATAATTCGATATAGATGACGGAACAGGAACTAAATATTTTATTGGATAAGTATTACCAATCGGCTTGTAATCCAGCGGAGATCGCGAAGCTGGAGGCCTGGTATTTAAGCATTGGCGAATCGGAAGCAGGTACAGAGCTAAAAGATGAGCAGGTCCAACGAATACTACAGGCTATTTGGGTACAGATCGATCAGCAAGAATCGGGTAGGAATCACCGGCCGGTTAAGCGCTTTCCAAAATGGGGTTGGTGGGCAGCGGCTTCCCTTTTCCTGTTTTTAGGGGCAGCCGAATCATATATCATCTACCAAAAATATGGGCGACAAGCACAAACAGCAGCCTTGGTTTCTCATGATATCGCTGCGGGAACCTCCGGAGCCATATTGATTCACCCAGATGGTGTGGCTGAAGGCCTGAATCGGACGGTCGAGGGCGAAATTATCGATGAGGGTGCTGCAGGTCACATCCGTTATGAAGATGGAGGCTTGGTCTTCTCCGGCCCTCAAGGCAAGTTAAGCGCTGATATGGCTTTTCGCTATCACGAAGTACGAACGAACTATGCCAATGAATATAAAATAACCCTACCAGATGGTACTAAAGTCTATCTTAATGCAGGTTCATCCATCAGGTTCCCGGTGCAGTTTGCGAAAGATGAAAGAAGAATAAGTATCTCTGGCGAAGTGTTTCTGGATGTCAGCAAAATGCATTTCAATGGTATTCATGTGCCTTTCATTGTGAGAACAGATCTGCAGGAAATTGAAGTCTTGGGCACAGAATTCAATGTGCAGGCATATCCCGATGCGAAAAAACACTATGTGTCATTGTTGGAAGGGAAGGTGCTGGTAAAGGATTTAGAAACTGGAGAAGCTTTAACCCTTAAACCAGGGCAATCTGTTGTGGCTGCTAATGGACTGAGTTGGGATAGTCGGACTGCGGAGGAACGCAGCGCATGGCACCGCGGGGATTTTGTTTTCGAGCAGGAGCCGTTAGGGAATATTCTGACACAACTGGCGCGTTGGTATAATGTGGAGATCGATTGTCCGCAGGAATTGAAAGGTCTTCAATTTAGCGGAACAGTATCCCGCAAACAGCCTATTTCTGCAATCGTTTATATGCTGAATTCGACCCAGAAAGTAAAAGTCAATTTATTAGAAAGGAGGCTTGTAGTGCGATAGCGGTACTCAATATAAAACTTTAAGAAGCAAAGAAGCGGAGATGCTACCAACATCTACCGCTCCAACAGAGCTTCAAAATCTTGATTGTGCAAATTTTTTAAACTCTTATTCTAGAACAAAAGTATGAATTTTTATCAAGTCATGCGTGTTATGAAAATCAGCATGCTATTATTATGTTGTTGTTTAGTTCAGGTTTCGGCGAAATCCTATGCCCAAAAACTAACTATTCACAAATCGGGGAGTACGGTGCCGGAAGTCTTAAATGAAATGAGGCGTCAGGCGGGCTATGATTTTTTCTATGATGCAAAGATTTTTCGGGGCATCGCCAAAATGAACGTGAATATCCAAAATGCCAGTTTAGAGCAAGCATTATCCGCTTGCTTTGCTGAACTTCCTTTTAC
Organism: Sphingobacterium sp. UBA6645; assembly: GCF_002455685.1. Taxonomy (NCBI): domain Bacteria; kingdom Pseudomonadati; phylum Bacteroidota; class Sphingobacteriia; order Sphingobacteriales; family Sphingobacteriaceae; genus Sphingobacterium; species Sphingobacterium sp. UBA6645. The sequence continues at coordinate 88,034 of NZ_DKLH01000052.1, read as the reverse complement.
ATATAGTGTACATAGCAATATTGTTATTATCACGAAGCTTCCGGGGGATCTTTTTTCTGCCGCCAAAAGCAGCAAACAAAACTCGGGGCGCTTAGGTGGAAAAATTATCGATAGCCGCGGGAACCCATTGGCGAAGGCGACTATTCGCGTGTTGGAAACCAATGCGCAGACAGAATCGGGGATCGACGGTAGTTTTGCGATGAATCTACCGGTGGGGACTTACCAGTTGCAGGTGAGCTATGTTTCTTACCAAACCCAACGCATCACTGGGGTTGTCATCCGCGCTGGCGAGTTGCCCCGGATGGATATCGGGATGAAAGAGGCCAGCTCGAAGATCGAAGCGGTGACCGTGACCACGAATTTTAAGAAAGCAACAGTTTCGGGATTACTTGCTGCGCGAAAAAATGCGGCAAGTGTGACGGATGGGATTTCGGCGGAGGAAATTGCCCGCACGCCGGACAATGATATGGGGCAGGTGTTGAAGCGGGTGACAGGCTTGACGACCGTAGACAACCGCTCGGTCATTGTGCGCGGGATGTCGGATCGATACAATCAAGCGCAATTAGATGGCGTCAATTTACCCAGCACGTCGCAATTTCAACGCGATTTTGCCTTCGATATCATCCCTACAGAGGTGGTTAGCTCGGTGGTCGTCAATAAAACCGCCACTCCGGATGTCTCTGCAGAGTTCTCCGGCGGTCAGGTTTCTGTCAATACGTTAGATATTCCGGAGGCGAATTTCAATACGATTACAATAGGTTCTGGTGGAAATAACCAAACGATGGGCAAGGATTTTTATCGCCTAGGCGAGCGCAGTGCCAAGGAATACGTCGGATTCTATAGCAAGGAAGCGGAAATTCCCGATAATGTATTGCCTTGGTATTGGGTGGAGGATGCATGGAAATATCAATTGATCCCTTTGGGCGAAAAAACAGATCCTCGAGTTATCGACGCCGAGCTAAGTTTCGCACGTCGAGACTTGACCTACAGGGATCTGGATGCCCTGGAGCAGACCAAGCGTTTTAATTCTGCCAGTTTGCAGCGCTATAAATATAAAGGAATGCCGAACCAAAATATCCGATTGGCGATCGGTCGCGTTTATGACCTAAAAGACAATATGCGTTTCGGCTTTGTGGCAAGCGCAAACTTCCGGAATGACCAAAATATAACCGAGTTTAACAATGTGCGTGGATCATTATATTATCAGTCCTGGATTGATAGCACGCAATTAGGGGCCAATGGTGCAGGCAGTACGTTTAAATTTAACAGTAGCAGCGGGTTTTTAGCAAATTTGGGCTTGCAGGGCAATGGCTTTAAACTAGCGTTGAAAAATATGTACGCACGTACTTATGCGGATAATTTCACCCAGGGTATGGCCATTGGTTGGGCTGATAATGATATGAGGCCGTGGATGACGCAATACCAATTGCCCGAAGCTTTGTCGTTGCTACAACATCAGTTTACGGCTGAATATCAGTTGCCTTGGGATCTGAAAGCCGAAGGGATGTACACTATCAATAAAACAGAAACGCAGATTTTGGATGAGCGGAAGCTCAAATATGGTGCGGTAACTGAGGTGGACGGTAAATTGTTGTTTCAGGGGCCAGATATCTTGAAACGCTCGGAGGCTGGAAATAGAAGCATCAAAAGCGACTCGCGCTTATGGACCAAATCGAATGGCTTAGATCAAAATTGGGCAGTCAGTTTAACTAAGAGTTTTGATTTTGGCAGCGCTATAAAAAATACGCTGAAGGGCGGGTATCAGGGATGGATCAAGACCAAAGATATGAATGTACAATCGATACTTCCGATGATGCACTCCTATGACAAGGAAAATAATGCGATGGCGAATCCCACCCCGATGGTTCGATATGCTGAACTATTTACCGATAAATATATAGGCGACGGATTTGGACAAGTTTTTTACTATCCGGATATTTTGGGCGGACCGGTCTATGATGGAAGGATGACTTCCCACTCCACATACCTCATGTTGGATCAGAAGTTCGGTAACTACCTCAGATTGGTCTACGGTATACGAAGAGAGTTTTATAACCTATCGAATAACCAGGAAGAATATGTGAAGAGGACTTCCAATCCGATTAACTGGGATAATCCATTGTATCAGCATAATAAAAAGGTATTTGAAAAAAATGTGCGATGGCTTCCATCCATGAATGCAACAGTCTTTCTAACGGATGCGATAAATTTTAGAGCCTCTTATAGCAAAACGGTGATCCGTCCGGATATGCGCGAAACGAGTTTCTTCGGTTTTTACTCCAACGAGTTGGATGCTTCGGTTTCTGGCGAGCAGGTATTCTCGACGGTAATAGACAATGTGGATGCACGTATCGAATGGTATCCGAGCGCTTCTGAATTGGTTTCGATAACCGGCTATTATAAATATTTGGACTTGCCAATAGAATTGATGCACGCGGTCGACGGATCCAGCAGGTATGTCTACAACAATATGGAGTCGGCAAAGAATCTGGGCTTAGAAATGGAAGTCCGCAAGAATATGAGCTTTATTGGCCGAAAAGAATGGCTTTCGAATTTGTTTGTTTTCGGAAATGGGACCTTGTTGAAATCTTCTGTAAATGTATTAAGTCCCTACGACACCAAGATGGACAGCCTGAGAAATGTTGTTCGTAAAAAAGAGCGATTACCCGGACATGATCGTCCTTTAAGGGGGCAATCACCTTGGTTGGTTAATTTTGGACTCGCCTATTGGGGCGAAAGCTTTGGGGCGACGGCATCCTATAATCATCGAGGATATCGGACGGCCATCACCGCTGCCCGCCAAAATGCTGTGCAGTTCGAATTGGCACCGATTCAATTAGACCTACAGTTGTATGCACGTTTTTTGAAAAAAAGAATGGAAGTCAAACTAAATGCTTCGAATCTACTTAATCAGTGGTCTCGCGTTTATAGAAATGAGAAATATGTGAGTTGGGGCGAGTACGAGGAAAGTAAGAAATCGAGTACTCCGCCATATCCTTAATACGAAAGTGTTGGCGACTTAAAATATAATAAGGCTGATGGCGACGTAATCCTTTATAGAAGTAAAGAAGGACGTCGTTATAGTATTTCTCTGAGCTATAAATTTTAATTACATAAGATGAAAATCATAAACACATGGCTTATTAAAGGGCTGTACATTCTGTCGATTGCCATTATACTATATGGATGTAGTAAGGGTAAATTAGACGAGGATTTTGTTCCGCTATCAAATATTATATTTAATTCCGAAACGATGATTTATCCTCAAAAAATAGAAGTAGGCGGAAAGATATATAATGCTTTCGGTACGTCGACTATCGTTCCATACAATGCCGCCGATAGTACTACAGATGCCGTTGCGATCTTTTCGGATGGCAAGAGACTCAATTTTAAATTCGAGAATAAAGCTGACAATTTCTTGTATTCAAATATTCTTGACCCGATTGATTCCATTTTTGTCATTACGAAAGCGAACCCCTCGCATTTTGATGTGCCACCGGAGGGGTTGCAATATATAAAGCTTGTCAATCAGAATACGCAGCTGTCGCCTGATGGCTCGCCTATTTATTTGGTCTTCTTCGAATATAACACGCCTTTCACTATGTTCGTTGACGAGTACTTCCCGCCACAATTAAACAAAGCCGTAGACACCCTCTTCAACGTAACAGGCGATAAGAAATCGTTGCCTAAACTTATGCCAAGAACGCCTACTGGTACCGACTATATGGCAATTATTGCTAAGGTTTTGAAAAGTAACAAGGAAGAATTGTTGATAGATGGGAAAAGGGTTTATCTTTCCCTACCTTATTTTAATGAAGGTGGTGTAGCCATTATTAAAGCGGACGAGCAATTAGCAACTGAAGATTTTAATAATCCCATGTATGAGCCAAGTCCGGACGGGGGCTGGTTTCTTCGAGCAACGTCGGTTAGCAACGTTCTCTATAAATAGACTTGCCTTTGATAAATTGAAGATATGCGCGGAATCAATAGTATTAAACATGCGGAGTTTATGCATATGTTGTATACGCTCGAACAACTGTATCGCGAGGAGCATGACGATATGGATATCGATGGCTTACAAGCCAGACGGAAAGTGTTGGATAAGATGTATTTAGCCTATCGTGAAAAACTTGGCGACCTAATGGCTCTAATCGATGAGTACCAACACGTAGTTCATGCAACCAAGAAGGAATTTGTAGCGAAGCCTTATCGGAAGTTAAAGTTAGACAAACGGCAAGTCGAAAAACATCGGGAGATTGTTTCGATCGTTAATTTATTGAGTTAAACGAACCCTAAATAGTTTAATGAAACTGGCGCCTGAAGATTGTGAATCTTTGGGCCAGTTTCTTCAGTATACTAAGCTGATATTTTTAGCATTCGTATACTGAGTTAAAATCAAAAAGACCTTCAAGAATTTATACATCCCTGAAGGTCTTTTATTTATGATACACTTTCTAGAAAGAATATCGCAATCCCAGTTGTACTTGGAATGGATTTCCGTTTAAGGTAGATACCCCAACGTTAGAAGTCATATTATATAAGTATTGTAGTTTCTGAGCATCAAAGCTCTTGATGCTATATAGCTCTTGTTTGCCAAGATTATTGCCAACGCCCCAATCTTTGTTGAAAAGGTTAGCCACATTGAAGATATCCACAGATGCTTCGATGCCATGTGTTTTGTAGAATTTGAATTCCTTGGCAAGGTGCAAGTCGAATACCCCATAGAAGCCATTTACTCCGCCATTGCGCTCGGCAATTCTTCCGGCATTGTTACGGATATAATCTTTGATGCTTTGTTCCGCCTTTGGATTGTCGAGAATTTTCTGGATACCTTCGCGTAGATTCTGAGGGACATTATTGTCATCCGGATTATATACAAAGGCTAGGTCATTGGAAGCTACAAAGTCTCCATTCACATTTCCTTTTACGGATAATGAATAGCGTGTTCCGGCGATGCCGCTATAGCGCAATCCCATCGAGATGCCCCAGATAGATGGCAATGTTCCGTAAAACACAACTTTATGACGAAATTGATTATCTGAATAGGTCATTCGACTTAGCTCGCGAGGGTCATCCTGCACCATAAGGGATAAGGTCGCTGAGTTCGCCACATTTCCATTATAAGAAGTGTTGTCCTTGGCGTCGTTCCAAGTATATGACATGCTCACTTGACCATCTTTCCAATAACGGTATGTTCCGTCAACCACGACAGTGTAGGTATTGTTCTTTCCTTCGCTGTTCATTTCCAATACGCGTCCAATTTGGTCAGTTTTACGACTGTGAACCCAATTGGCAGCGCCATTGTTTGCATTGATTTTGTCTGCTGGGATATATACGCCACGATTGCCCTCTGCAGCCAAGCGGAAGTAAGGCTCATCCACCATGTTGCGGTCCACATACATGTAGTTGTTTCTTGCCCAAGTAGCATAAGCACTCAATCCGATGCGTAGTGAAGGCGAGAAGAAATGGTTGATTGAAAAGTTTGCCTTGTAAACTGTCGGCACTTTAACATCTTTATGGTTCGTGTTGATCGTGATTAGTTTTTCGACCCCCGGTTGGTTCAACAAGTCGCGGCCAGGTGCGCTATTAGGGTCGTTTCGGTATCCAGGGAAATTGGGAGTAGGGATGAGCGCAGGGTCGGTAATATCTACACCGGCAATTTTTGTCCCGTCGAATAGCACATTGTTCAGCATCGAATAGGGGTTAAGTGCCGATCCGAAAATACCAGCGCCAAAACGGATGATGTCTTTTCGCTCCTCATTAACATCCCAGGTAAACTGTACACGTGGTTGGAACTGGAACGTATTGATCCCATTGTCGGTAGAGATACCTAATTCATCATATACCACTTGGTTGAAATTAGCTTTACGCAGGTACTGTGTATTGTCCAAGCGTACGCCTAAAACCATGTCTAAGCCTCTGGCAACCTTGGTTTCTAACTGTCCATAGATACCAATGGCTAGGTTGTTTACTTTGGTGTTCTCTTGGTCGGTCATATAGACGTCGCGAGCATAACGATACGGTTTTAAGTCGGCGAAGTTTTTCATGCCCGTAAAGTAGTAACGGCCATTCATTTCACTACCATAGCGGAAGTTCATGTCGGTGTACATCGCATCAATACCGAACGTATATTTTATTTTCTCCGTGTTGTAATAAACGTTGTTAACGAGTTGAAACATATCGCCATGGAACCATTCCGGAGCGAAACGCTGTCCACCGATCTGAATAGAGCGATAATATTTGTCGTTTCCATCGATAGATTCCACTTCTTCAACGATTGCACGTGGAATACTTTGGTCCTGTCCGAATCCTTCAACATTGTGCAATGCTTCAGATCGTTCTAAAAAGTATTGCAGCTTGAAGTCGTTCGTAATTTTGGGATTGATGGATGTACGTAAGGAAGCCATCAAACTGTTGGTGATGTATTTACGGTTCGTATAAGACTCGTAAGCATTGATGTTGGAGTTGTCGCCCTCTTGTTGATCATCCATATCGTAAATAAAATTGTTACGGATGGTCAATAGGTTTTTATCGTTTATCTGCCAGTCGATACGTGCGAATGCAGCGTCGGTATTCTTCTTTTTGTTGAATTCGCCGAATAATCTGTCGGGATTAGCACCATATTTTTGTTCAGCGATCTGCGCAAACTCATCCAATGTTGCTTGTGTTACCTTGTAACGGGCAACATCCTCATGACTTACGATATTGGCAATTTGTAATGGACGAGCATCTCTTTGACGGTCTAATGCGACAAAGAAATGTGCTTTATCCTTTACGATTGGACCACCCAATGAAAAACCAGTTTGATAGGTGGAGAATTCCTGTGAACGTGGGGTTCCATTTAAATTATATTGGCTCGATAACCAATCGGTTCTTCCGAAGGTGAATACGGATCCCTTGAAGGTGTTTGTACCGGCTTTTGTAACCGTCGTTACACTTCCGCCACCGCTTCGGCCATAGGTAACATCGTAATCGTTGGTAACCACTTTAAATTCTTGAATAGCTTCCATGGATATGGCGTAGGCACCAGAAGCATTACCACCGGCAACCGTACTACGGGAGTTCATCCCATCGACGGTAAAATTCGTCGATGAAGCACGTTGTCCGGCAAGATTGTTCCCATTGCTGACAGGGGAAAGGTCGATTAAAGAACTGAAATTGCGGCCATTGACAGGCATTTTCTTCAATTCATTTGCCGTGATTGCCGTAGATGCGCCGAGCGTCTTTATTTTGTCTTTTAAATCGCCGCCGTTAATGACGATTTCATCGATCTCATTCGATTGATCGGCGAGTTCGAAATCGATAACCAATTCGTCTCCATAGCTCAATTTGTAGCCGCTTTTTTTCTGTCCGGTGTAGCCAATATGGTTAGCCGAAACGCTATAGGGCGAACCTAAGGGCAATTGCAGAAAGGTAAAAACACCATTTTGATTGGTTAAGGTTGTTTGCTTAAAACCGGTGGATTCATTGTGAATGGTAATGGAGGTTCCTTTTACCGGACCATTGACGTCCATTACTTTACCAGTAATAGTTGCATCTGTACTTTGTGCGAAAAGGTTTGAGTTGCACAGGAGTAGATTGATTAGCAGCACGGCTACTATACCTGAGAGTTTTCTTAGCATGATTTTTTTATAAGACGTAGATGTTTTATGCTGCGAAAATATTCTACCCGGATTTTCAAATGGTTAATGAAATATTATGAAATTTTTAAATTTCAAAAAATGGGGGAGTTGGGAGATGTGTTGTTAATGCAGGTACGATTAGAACACTGATCTTTAATGCTTAAATAACCATTTAGGAATTTCATCCCCCGATAAAAAAGGAATGGTTATGGTAGCATGATTGAGGTAATCATAGGTTTTCAAGATTAATCTTTTATTACCTTTTAATCTTTCAAATTGCGCTACACTTCCTTCGTAAGGATTTTCTAAATCCATTTGTCCATGAATTAGTAAGATGGGTTTTCTTTTAAAAGCCTTTAAATTACTCAAATCAGGAAGTGCAGCAATGGAAACTAGGGCTCTAAATTCTTTCGGAGCCATGGCCATTAGATTTTGTGCAGTAGATGCTCCCATAGAATATCCAATTAGATAGATTTTGGTGTCATCTATGTTTGGATAACGTTTTTGCAATTCTTTTATTAAACTCAACACCAGTTTGGCCTGCTGGCTCGGACGAGATTCCAAAAAGCCTTCTTCCGATTTTGAATAATTTGAAGATCGTTCATTGAATTGAGGAGCGAGAACATAGCAAGGATATGTAGCTCTTATGTCAGTTTTTAACCACGTTTTTGTTAAGTGCTCCAATTGTTTTTCATTGTCATTGCCAATCCTCGAGGAATTATGGAAGGCGATCACCAATGGATATCTCTTCTTTCGGAATGTTTCTTTAGGTTCTAAGAATCGATAGGGGATTGTATCCGTTTCAATTGTAAATATACCTTTCTTAAAATCCTCAACAGATATTTTTTGTATGTTTTCTCGATTACTCAAAAAATTGATGATATCAACTTTCATTAGGTCTTGAAGATGGGTCTGTGCTTTAACCTGTACACTCGCAAGTAAACAAATCAAAAAGATTACCAATAGTTGTCGATTCTGAAATGATTGCTGGAATGAAAAAGAAATCATGGATTAATCAATTTCGTATTGAAAAAAGGGTATAAAAAAAGGACTGAATTTCTTCAGTCCTTCTATTTTGGAGAGTTGCCCAACCTGGATTCGAACCAAGACAAACGGCACCAAAAACCGTCGTACTACCATTATACTATTGGGCAATCTTTCAGTTTGTCATCTGGTTTTGTTCCCTTTTGACGATGCAAATATACGTCGACTTTTCGATTCTGCAAATAAAAAATGACGTTTATTATTAAATATACTGATTTTCAGTGTAATATTTTTTTTGAAGAATCTTGCTCTAGGCGTTCTGTTAATGGAATCGTGAAAATCTGCTTGTAAAAAGCGAAACTATTTGTTTGAATGTACTCAGGAATCCTTATTTTCGAAGCAGATTTTTGAAAACCTTATCATTTAGTATGAATTATACGAAACTGAATAATCTGTTGGGATGGGCCTGTGGTATAATAGCAACCTTGGTTTATGTTTTAACGGCAGAGAAGACCACGAGTTGGTGGGATACGGGTGAGTTTATTGCATCTGCTTACAAGATGCAAATTGTTCACCAACCGGGAGCTCCATTATTCTTAATGATCCAGAACGTGTTCTCGAACCTAGCGATGGGCGATAGAACACAGATAGCTTATTGGATGAATATAGGTTCTGCGGTATGTAGCGGTATGACGATTTTGTTCTTGTTCTGGACGATTACTGCATTAGCTCGCAAGGCTTATGTGAAGTTTTCCCGCACGGCAGAGGTTTCTCAAACGGCCTTAATCAACATTATGGGTGCTGGTGTTGTAGGTGCTTTAGCTTACACATTTACCGACACATTTTGGTTTTCGGCAGTAGAATCAGAGGTTTACGCGATGTCGTCTTTATGTACGGCGGTGGTATTCTGGGCAATATTGAAATGGGAGGTTCGTGCAGACGAACCCGGTTCCGATAAATGGTTATTGTTGATCGCCTATGTAATGGGATTATCCATTGGAGTCCACTTATTGAACTTATTGGTTATTCCGGCTATTGCTTTAGTTGTTTATTTCCGTAGAGCGCAAACCGTGACTTCGGGCGGTGTTTTCAAAGCATTGGCTATCGGGGTTGTGATTTTAGGTTTGGTATTATGGGGTATCATCCAATACTTGATCAAGTTTGCTGCTTATACTGATTTATTCTTTGTGAATACATTAGGGTTAGGCTTCGGAACAGGTGTTACTTTCTTTGCTTTATTAGTTGTTGGCGGACTGTTATTCGGATTGTGGTATTCGATTAAACATGTGAAGCCAATCCTAAATATAGCCTTGTTGAGTGTTTCTTTCATAATTTTCGGTTATAGTTCATTCTCGATGATCTTGATCCGTGCGAAGGCAAACCCAACTTTGAACAACTCTGACCCGGACAATGCTTTTACATTCTTAAGCTATTTGAACCGTGAGCAATATGGGGATGAACCTTTATTGAGCGGTCGTTACTTCGATGCGAAACCTACGGACATTTTTGAAACAGGCAATGTTTACCGTAAGGATGGTAATAAATATGTAGTTGCTAAAAAGAAATACGATTATACGTTTGATCATACGACATTATTTCCTCGTGTTTATTCGGATAAGCATGAAGGATTTTATCGTGATTGGTTAAGCATGGGAGCGGGGGATAAGCCTTCGATGGGGAATAACCTGAACTTCTTCTTTACTTATCAGATCGGGCATATGTATAGCCGTTATTTCATGTGGAACTTTGTAGGTCGCCAAAACGATCAGCAGGGGCATGGATCATTTACCGAAGGCAACTGGATTTCGGGAATCAAACCTTTAGATAATATTCGATTAGGTGGTCAGGATGTATTGCCTACCAGCGAGAAAGAGAATGCAGGTCGCAATACCTATTTCTTCTTGCCTTTGATATTGGGAGTTTTAGGAGCTTTATGGCAGTTTAAGAAGCAGAATCGCGATGCTGCGGTTGTCGCTTTATTGTTCTTCTTTACGGGTTTGGCGATCGTATTATATTTGAATCAGACGCCTATGCAGCCGCGCGAGCGTGATTATGCATATGTAGGTTCCTTCTATGCCTTTAGTATTTGGATCGGTCTGGGGGTGATATGGATTGCAGAGAAACTGAGCGGCAAGATCAATGCGAAGAATGCGGCGATCGGTGCTACTGCAGTTTCGTTCTTAGCGGGACCAGTATTGCTGGCAAGTCAGAACTGGGACGATCATGATCGTTCCGAGAAATTCTTGGCTCGTGATATGGCGAAGAACTATTTGGAGTCTTGTGCACCGAATGCCATCCTGTTCAGCTATGGAGATAATGATACTTACCCGCTATGGTATGTACAGGAGGTCGAAAACTTCCGTCCAGACGTGCGAGTAGTAAACTTGAGTTTATTGAGCGCAGATTGGTACATGAAGCAAATGATGCATAAGGTGAATGAGGCTGATGCATTGCCAATCAATATCGATCCAGAGAAAATTAAAGATGGGGTACGCGATGTCATCTATTATAACGACTTCAACGTTCCTGAAAATATCGAAATCAAGACTTTGTTAGATATCATGTTGTCGGACAACCAACAGAACATGGTGCAATTGCAAAGTGGTGAATATGCAAACGTATTGCCAACGAAGAAAATGCAGTATACGGTAGATAAAGCTGCGGTTATTGCGAATAAGGTTGTTCCTAAAGAGTGGGAAGACGCTATCGTTGATACCATGAAATGGAATTACAGTATGAACATTGTTAGCCGTGCGGAATTATCATTGCTTTCGATCTTAGCGAATAATAATTGGAAACGCCCGATCTATTTCACGACGACTACGCCAGATGAGAATATGATCGGCTTGAATAAGTATATGGTTTCTGAAGGTTTTGCTTTGCGTTTGATGCCGGTTGCCTTGGCTGCTGACTCAGCAAGCAACAATGAGCCTATCTCGGATGTGGAAGGTACTTACAATAATATTGTGAATAAGTTCCAATGGGGCAATATTGCTAACTCCAAATACTTAGATCCAGATTCGTATCGCTATATTTCTATGTACGTGGGTTCATTATTTGGCGAAACAGCACAGAACTTATTAGCGATGGGCAAGACAACGGAGGCGAAGAAATTAGTGAACAATGCTTACGAAAATATGCCTAAGCGTGTTTATCAGATGGCTGAGGTATTTAGCTATGCGAGCTTAATCGACGCGATGTATAAGGTAGGAGAGAAGGATAAAGCCAATGAGATTACAAAACGTAATCTGCAGTATTTGCGCGAGAATATGGCGTACTATACAGCGATTGCAGAAAAGAAGCCTAACCTAGAATATAGGAATATGCGTTTCGGCTTGGCTTCAATCCAAAACTATCAACGTGTGTTAACAGAAGCAAACCAGAAAGAATTGCTGGATGAGGTAAACAAGATTTTCGAAGTTTACCGACCTCTATTCGAAGGGAATTAAATATTTGATAAAAAGCAGCTTAGATTTTAAGCTGCTTTTTTTTATGAATTGTTTGTTTTCAAACGCAATCAAGAACTTTCATCCAAGTTGCTGTTTCAATGGAGCCATGAAAGTTTTTATGTGCTAAGTTGGGGCCTGATGATTACGATTTTTGGAAAAAATCCCTTAAGTTTGCCTAAATAAATCCATAAATGAAACAATCGATATTATTAGATGGACCCAAGTTTCAGATTACGCTCAAGCGATTGTCTCAACAATTAATTGAAAATCATGGGGATTTCAGTAATGCCGTAATCATTGGTATTCAACCCCGCGGGACTTATCTGGCGGAGCGCTTGATACAGGAGATTAAGGAGATGACTGGAGTCGAAGTACCGCTCGGTATTTTGGATATAACTTTTTATCGTGATGATTTCCGTATGAAAGGTCAATCGCCATTATTAGCGAACAGTACGCATATTGATTTTATTGTAGACGACAAGGATGTCATCTTTGTGGATGATGTGCTTTGGACTGGACGTACCATCCGATCTGCAATGGATGCTATCCAAGCATTCGGTAGAGCAAAGCGCATTGAATTGATGGTTTTGGTGGATCGTCGATTCTCCAGACAAATTCCTATCCAACCGGATTACATCGGTATTCAGGTCGATTCAATCGATTCGCAGAAAGTGATCGTAAGCTGGAAAGAAGTAGATGACAGCGATAGCATTGTGCTGATCACCGAGAAGAAATAGTGATTTTTTATTGTTTAACATTTAACAAATGTCAACATCCGAACAACTTAGTACCCGCCATCTGTTAGGTATCAAGGATTTAAATAGCAACGACATCCAATTGATCTTGGATACGGCTGCAAATTTCAAAGATGTATTGAACCGCCCGATTAAAAAGGTGCCTTCTTTGAGAGATATTACCATCGCGAATGTATTCTTTGAAAACTCGACGCGTACGCGATTATCATTCGAATTAGCAGAAAAGCGACTTTCTGCAGATATCATCAATTTCGCGGCATCATCATCATCGGTAAGTAAGGGTGAAACCTTAATCGATACGGTTAACAATATCCTGGCGATGAAGGTGGATATGATCGTGATGCGCCATCCGTATGCAGGGGCTGGCGTTTTCTTGAGCAGACACGTGGATGCGCAGATTGTAAATGCTGGCGACGGCGCCCATGAGCACCCGACACAGGCTTTATTAGATTCTTTCTCGATTCGCGAACGCCTAGGCGATGTGGCTGGAAAGAAAGTTGCAATTATTGGCGATATACTTCACTCTCGTGTAGCCCTGTCCAATATTCTATGTTTGCAAAAGCAAGGTGCGGAGGTGATGGTTTGTGGACCAACGACATTGATTCCTAAATATATCCGCTCATTGGGCGTGAAAGTTGAGCATGATCTGATGAAAGCTTTAAACTGGTGTGATGTGGCAAATATGCTTCGCATACAGTTGGAACGTCAGGATATCGCTTATTTTCCTTCTCTTCGTGAATACTCGATGTTGTACGGTTTGAATAAAGAGATTTTAGACTCACTAGATAAAGAGATTGTCATCATGCACCCGGGGCCTATTAATAGAGGGGTGGAGATTACTTCGGATGTAGCCGACAGTAGTCATTCCATTATCCTGGATCAGGTTGAAAATGGAGTAGCCGTGCGTATGGCGGTGCTCTATTTGTTAGCTGGACAAAGAGGAAGCTAATCGAAGTGCATTAGTTCAAAATATAGGGAAGGGCTGTCTGTTTAGGCGGCCCTTTTCCGTTGGAAAATATATCATAAAAGGTTCATAAATGCCTAACATTCTATTGTTATATTTTTGAGATATTCATAATGTTAAACATTGTTAAAATAGCGTGGTTATTAACAGGTGTTAACAACTTTTGAGGAAAACATTGAAGTTATCTTTTAATTTCGTAGGTTGAAGATATTGTATCACAAAGCGAAGGTTTTTGACACATGTTTTTATAATTGGAAAGCATATAAAAAAGGAGTAATCGATCGTATGTATAAAAAAATTTACCAGGTAGGTGTGGCTTTGACCTTATTGAGTACACCTGTATTCGCGCAGCATTCGGCTTGGCAAGAGGTGAATAAGGCTTATAAAGAGGGCTTAGAGCTTTATGAGCGCGGGAAATACAGTTCAGCGGCAAAGCAGTTTGATAAAGTAGAGGAAATCAGAACGAAGTCTACCTTGCAATTGGATGAAACCGAAGAGTTAAGCTTGTTGAAAGAGAACGTTCGTTTCTTTCAAGCGGTTTGCGCTTTAGAGCTTGGTGAATCGGATGCTGAAAACAGGTTCTTAAAATACATTCGCGACTATCCGGCTTCGGCAAACTCAAAAGCGGCCTATTTCCAAATCGGTAAATCATACTACGCGAAGCAAGATTATGCTAAAGCGATTGAATGGTTTGAAAAAATTGATAGCAAGAACTTAGCTGGAGCAGAAAATACGGAGTACCGTTTTAAGCTTGCCTACGCTAAATTTATGACTGGTGATTATGAGGCTTCCAAGCCGGTTTTCACTGAGTTGAAAGATAAATCAGGGCAATATCAGGAAGCCTCGATTTATTACTATGCTTACTTAAGCTACTTAGATCAGGAATACAAGACAGCATTAAATGAATTTGAACGTTTAGAAGGTTCAAAAACATACGAAAATTCTTACCCCTATTATATCACAGCGTTGTATTTCTTAGATAAGCGCTATGATGATGTTTTGGCTTATGCGCTTCCTAAGTTGCAAAGTACGAAGCAAGAGAGTGAAACAGAGATGTTCCGTATTGTTGCGGCGACCTACTTTATCAAAGGTGATTTAGCAAAGTCGAAAGAATACTATGATAGGTTCCAAGCGCAGGATCAAGGTAAAACGCAGAATAATCAAGATAGCTACCAAATTGGTTATATCAATTATAAGTTAGGTAACTACGAAAAGGCCATTCAAGAGTTAGAGAAATTGGAAGAGCCGGATGCGTACTTCCAAAGTGCGATGATTACGCTTGGTGATTCGTTCTTGAAAACGGGCAATAAGCAAAGCGCTAGAAATGCATTCTTCCGTGCGTCGAAATTGGATTTCGATCCGCAATTAAAAGAAGAAGGTTTATTCAACTATGCGAAGCTTTCGTATGATTTGGAATTCCACCAAGTGGCATTAGATGCGGTTCAGGAATATATCAAAACATATCCAAGATCTAAACGCAATGAAGAGGCGAAGACACTTTTAGCGGAGGTGTTGTTAAGCACGAAAAACTACCGTGCGGCGGTTGATGTCTTAGAAGACCTTGACAGAAGAAGTAAGGAAGCGAATGCAGCATACCAAAAGGTGACATACTACCGCGGTTTAGAATATTATAACGAACGCGCATTTGAGAATGCAATTTCCATGTTCATGCGTTCGGAGGCGAACCGCCACGACGAGGAGATTTTTGCTTTAGCAACCTATTGGAAAGCAGAAGCAATGTATGAAGTTCGTAAGTATAAAGAGGCTGTTGCAAACTTCAATAAGTTCTTACAATTGCCGGCGGCTCGTAAGACTGATGTTTACAACTATGCAAACTATGCTTTAGCATATGCAGCTTTCCGTGCGGATAACTACAGCACAGCGGCAAATTATTTCGAACGTTTCTTATCAGGTGGTGGTAAAGATGGCATCGATTTGAATACAAGAAATGATGCGATGGCACGTGCGGCTGACTCCTACTTGGCGATCAAAAACTACAGCAAGGCAGCGAATTACTATGACCGTTTGATTGCGTCTGAAGCACAGAGTCAGGACTACGCTTTATTCCAAAAAGGTATCTTGTTAGGCCTTCAAGGAAACAACCAAGGGAAGATCGAGACCTTGAATTCGGTGATGTCGAAATACCCGAAATCAAATTATGCGGATGATGTGGCGTTCGAAGTGCCATATACATATTTCTTAATGGGTCAACATGACCTTGCAATCACCGGTCTTCAGAAGATGGTGGAGCAATATCCTAGAAGCTCATATGTGCCTAGAGCCCTGACGACAATCGGTTTGGTACAGTACAATAAAGATGATAATGATGCCGCGCTAGCGACATTCCAGCGCGTTGTTAATCAATATCCAACAACCGATGAGGCGAAACAAGCATTGGCTTCTATCGAGAATATTTATTTGGATAAAGGCGATGCATCGGGATATATCCGCTATGCGACTAGCACAAATATTGGTGACTTAAGTACTGCGGAGCAGGATGCGCATGCATTCTCCGTAGCACGTACATTATTTGACCGAGGAAACCACCAAGCGACTGTTGAGGCGGTAAATGCTTATTTCGATAAGTTTCCTAAGCCTATTCAAGAGAAACATGCTCGTTTCTTACGCGCGGAGTCCAATGCTGCTTTAGGGAAAGATAAGGAAGCAATGCATGACTTCAACATCATTATGAACGACTGGACCTCGGCTTATACGGAGCGCACGTTGGTGTCTGTTGCGAAGTTGCACCTACGCAATAAAGCTTACAATGAAGCTGTTCAAGTATTGAAGAAGTTAGAGCTGACGTCAGAATATAAAGAGAATTATGGCTGGGCAGTGAACAACTTGCTGGTTAGTTATTTCAATATCGGCGATTATACAGAGACCTTGACTTATGCGAATATTATTAAGAAGTATGAGAAAGCTTCAGAAGAGGATATCGCCAAAGCACATTTGTATGCAGCGAAAGCTTATCTATCTACGAGCAAAGGCTCGGAGGGTATGAAGGAGCTTAATCTTGCTGCTTTAAAATCGAAGACAGAAACTGGCGCGGAAGCACGTTATCTTGTTGCTGAACAACAAGTGAAGAACAAGAACTACGACGGTGCGATCAAGTCGGCAATGGATATTTCAGATTCTTTCTCATCATACGATTACTGGGTTGCTAAAGGATTTATCTTGATGGCCCAAGCTTATATTGGCAAGGACGATAAATTCCAAGCGAAGTCGACCTTGGAAAGTATCATTGATAACTACGAAAACACAACGGACGGTGTGTTGGATGAAGCAAAGAAACTATTAGCAACAATTAAATAAGAATAGGAAAAGATGAAGTTGAATACTATAGTAAAACAGTCTGGACTACTAGCCCTGTTATTGGCCATGGGATCACAAGCGTATGCGCAGCGTGATACCACGAATCGCCCAGTAACCTTGGATTCATTTGATATTGTTCGTGACTATCGTCCTATTCTTGCTGATGCGGTGAAGATTCGTCGTAGCCCTGATATGGCAAACAAACGTGAATATATGCCGAAGCTGAATTATGGCAATGTTCCGGATAAGAAGTTAGATATCAATACAGGGTTAAGTGAGTTGAAAATAATGGAAACTCCTTTTTCTAGGATTGTAGATCATAGCAGTAATTATGTGAAGTTGGGCGTGGGTAATCTAGGTACTATCCTTGGCGAGGCTTATTTCGCGGTGGAAGATTATGAGGATATCCGTTTTGGAGGTTTTGTAAAACACCTGAACCAGAAAGGTAATTTAGACGATCAGAAGTTCTCTCGACAAGAGGTTGGTGTTTTCGGTCGCCGCATATTCCCTATGTTTACTGTGAATGGATTGATTGGATACAACGGCTTTGGAACTCGTTTCTACGGAATCCCAATGGATGTTGATAATAACAATCTAAATCCAACACGCGAAGCACAACGTTTTAATGATATCTACTTCTCAGGAGAGTTGACAAGCAACTTTGACCCTGCTAATGAGGATGCATTAAGCTACTCTGTGAAAGCGGATGCTTATACTTATAAAGATAAGTTTGATGGCAAAGAAAACTCGATTGCCCTTTCAGGTTACTTAAATAAGCGCCTTCGTACTTTCAACATCGGTGCCAATGTGGCCTTAGATTTCAATAGCATCGGCGGTGTGAATACACCTGATGGTAATTTGAATAACTCGCTTGTCAATGCGAACCCTTATATCAAATTCAAAGGAGATAACTACAATATTACCTTAGGCGCAAATATCGTATCAGAATTTGGTGATAGCTCAAGATTTAATATTTTCCCTGTTGCGGAGATTGACTTCTCGCTTGTACCGGGCTATTTTTATATCTTCGGAGGTGTGAAAGGTGGTGTGGAGAAAGGATCATTCCGTAGCTTCACAAAAACAAATCCATATTTAGGATTGACGCCAAACATCATGAATACGGTAGAACGTATGAATATCTATGGTGGTATCAAAGGAAATGCAGGAGCTACATTTGGTTATAAGGTAAAAGCATTCTACAGACAGATCGAAGGATTACCGATGTTTGTTAACAATGTGGATCGTCCTTTCCAATTTGATTTAGTATATGATGGCGATGGCGATAAGGCATTGAAACATGTAGGAATCGAAGGAGAGATCAACGTTCGTTTATCAGAATTGGTTAACTTAGGAGGTCGCTTAAATATCGATAACTACACGACAGTGTCGCAGGAAGAAGCATGGCATTTGCCAAAAATGCGATTAGCTGCGAATGCTCGATTTAATATTTCGGAGAAATTATACATCGATGCTGAGGCGCTCTTTCATGGAAATGCTACTGCTCGTGAGTACACATATACAACAGATCAGACTACGAACGTGACTTCGCCATCAGCGACTTACTCGAAGACTTCGATTCCATCGTTCTTTGATTTAAGTGCCGGTGCAGAATATAAAGCGACTAAACAATTGGGTATTTTTGTGAAAGCAAATAACATGTTCAATACAGAATACTCTCGCTACTTATACTATCCAAAGCTAGGATTTAATATATTAGGCGGTATTAATTTTTCGTTTTAAGCAGACAAACTTTAACTTTGCAGCTTTAATGCAATAATGGATTTAGGAAAATACATTCATCAACTTTTAAAACGCAGGAACGAAGTCTATGTGAAGGGCTTAGGTACCTTTAAGCGTATTCATACCTCTTCGGTCTATGACGAGAGGAGAGCAATGTATCTTCCACCCGTTACGTACTTGGAGTTTGATGGAAAGTCTAATGAGGGTGTTGATTTCGCAGACTATGTTCAGCAATCGCTTCAACTATCACGTACTGATGCAGAGCAAAAGGTAGAAGAACAGGTTATTCAGCTGCTGGAAGAAATAAAGGATCACGGCGTAGGTGTATTGAATCATTTAGGTCAATTCATCAAGCATGGGAATTCTTTAGTCTTCAAGGCGGAAGATCTTTCAGGATTCCATTTGCAACCGGTAGAAGGTGCACAAGAGGAGGTTGCTGAAGTTCCTATCGCTGCGGAAATAGTGGTCGATGAACCGAATCTCGAAGAGGAATTAGTCGAAGAAGAGTCTGTAGAAGCAGCAGTACCGGAGGTGGAAGCTCCCATTGTTGAAGAGCCAATACAAGCCGAGGAACAAGAAACTCTTGTTGAGCCGGAAGTGAAATCCTCGAATAAGACTGCTTGGTATATGGTTGCCGCAATAGTCGCATTAGCAATTATTGGAAGCTTGTTCTATCTCAATCGTGCGGGACAAACAACAGCAGAGGTGCCATCTACTGATACAATAGCGAATGCTCCTGTAACGGATATTGATACTGCAGTAACCCAGAGTTTGGACACATTGAATCAAGTTGCAGATACGACTGTTGTTGATACAACACAGCGTACTGTTCCTACAGATAATAAACCATTGATTCCGGCAAATCATAACTATCAAGTCGTAATTGGTTCACATCGAACCTTGGCGCAAGCGTATGAGCAAGCGGAATCTTTTAATAAAGCAGGGATTACTTCTGTTCGGGTAATTCCAAGTAAGTTGGCTAAGAACCTTAAAAAGGTTATTTGGGATTCTTACGAAACAAAAGAACAAGCAGACTCTGCACTCCGTTATGTGCAGAAAAGATATGTTTCTGACGCATGGTCGGGACCTATAAATAAGTAAAATCAATCAAAACAGCATACATACTATTTAATTATGTCATTAGTACAGAACCCTATTACCGTTGATACCTTAAATCAAGTTCAACAACAAACCGTAGCCTTAGCTACTCAGGAGGATTTAAACCTAATTCAGCTTTTGATGAAAGGTGGATGGATCATGATTCCTATCATATTACTATTCTTCTTAGGATTAGTAATCTTCTTCGAACGCTTTATCACCATTAGAAAGGCTGGAAAGTCGGAAGGTGGCTTATTAGCGCAAGTGAAAAGCAATGTGCTTTCAGGTAAATTGGATGCAGCAATGGCAGTATGTCGCTCATCGAACTCGGCATTAGCTCGCATGTTGCAAAAAGGTTTGACTCGTGTTGGTCGTCCGATCAAGGATATCGAAGGTGCTATCGAGAACCAAGGTAAACTTGAAGTATCTCGCTTAGAAAAGAACATCAATATCTTAGGTATTATCGCAGGTATCGCGCCGATGCTTGGTTTCGTAGGAACGATCTTCGGGGTAATCCAGATCTTCCGTGATGTGGAAATTGCGGGCGGTATTGATATTGGTTCGGTATCTGGAGGTCTTTATGTAAAAATGATTGCATCGGCATCAGGTTTAACAATTGGTATCTTAGCTTATATTGGATACCATATCCTAAACATGATGGTGGAGCGCTTAATCCTTCGCATCGAGACTGATGCTATCGAGTTTATCGATTTATTGGATGAGCCAAGTATGTAATCCTTTTGGAAAACCCTTGAAAGACAAAAAATGAATTTACGCAATAGAAGAAATAAACCTTCTGCAGAAGTACATACAGCAGCGCTGAATGACATCATGTTCTTCCTGATGTTGTTCTTCTTGTTGGCTTCAGCAGTATCTAACCCGCAGGTGGTAAAATTGCTTTTACCCAAGTCAAGTGCAGGTGAGCAATCTGTAGCGAAGAAAACAATGACCATCTCCATCACGAGCGATTTATTATATCACGTTGATAAACAAGCAGTACCGTTAGAATCCTTGGAACAGATGATACAATCAAGTATGGCAACCGGCGAGGAATTAACGATCATGCTTTACGCGGATAGCACTGTGCCTATTCAGAACGTTATCTCTGTTATGGATATCGCGAACAGACTTAAAGTGAAGATGGTTTTAGCGACAGAACCTAAGAAAGACTAAAATAACCCGACCTATTTAAACGTTTCTAGTTTAAAAGGGTCAAAAAGGACAGCATTAAGGATATGTATTACAATCAGTATCAAGAAGAAAATAATCTACCGAAGGCTTTAGGGATATCGTCTTTGGTTATGGCGGGGCTTCTCGCTATCGGATTCTTCATTGTATTTACACAAGACCTTCCTGAATATGGGATGGGAGGGATTATTGTAAACTATGGTACTTCTCCGGAGGGAATGGGCGATGACTACATGAGTGTAGATGAACCTTCGATGGATGAAAATGCCAACAATGTCCGTCCAGATAAAATAGATCCTACCTCAACTCCAATTCCGACACCTTCTCAACAAACAGCAGACAAAGCTGTTGCTACGCAGGATGTAGAAGATGCTCCTGTTGTAAACAAAGCGGAGAAGCCTGTAAAGGCTGTGGCTGAGCAAACTACTGCGGAGAAGAAGAATGCAACACCTGCCGTTAATCCAAATGCTTTGTACAAAGGCAAGAAGAATAACGCTCAGGGTACAGGAGATGGTACAGGATCAACGCCGGGTAACCAAGGTTCTAATCTAGGTGATCCATTGGCGAGCAATTACGGTGAAGGCGGATCCGGATTTGGTAATATGATGCTCTCTTTAGAGAACAGAAGATTTACTGTCCCTCCAAAGATTGAAGATAACGGCCAGCAGACGGGCGTGGTCAAGATTGAATTTACTGTAGACAATAAAGGCAATATCCTTAGAGCGCGCCAAGCGAAGGGCACTACCATTGCCGATTATCGATTAATCCAGAAGTGTATAAACGCCGTACAGAATGCGCGTTTGAATGAGCTGCCAAACGCTCCAAATTCTCAAACTGGATTACTTACCTTCAGATTCAGAGTTAGATAATAATTCATTATTTATATGAAAACATTTGCAGAGGTAATCGAGTATCTATATGCTCGATTACCTATGTTTACTCGTGATGGCGCTTCTGCCATCAATCCCGATGTAGATAAGACCTTGCTATTCTGCGAGGCGCTAGGGAATCCTCATCAACAATTTAAGTCTATTCATATCGCCGGCACAAATGGGAAGGGTTCTACTTCGCATATGATGGCTTCGGTATTTGCTGCCTCAGGTTATAAGACGGGGCTATACACCTCCCCACATCTCGTTGATTTCAGAGAACGAATCCGTATCGATGGGCAAATGATACCCGAGCAAAGGGTGATAGACTTTATCAATGACCATAAAGATTTGATCGAAGAGATCAAACCTTCATTCTTTGAGGTAACAGTCGCGATGGCATTTGATTTCTTTGCGAATGAAAAAGTTGATATAGCGATTATTGAGGTAGGTTTGGGTGGCCGCCTAGACAGTACCAATATTATCAATCCAGAGTTTTGTATGATCACCAATATCGGTATGGATCATATGAATATTTTGGGAGATACCTTGGAAGAGATAGCAGGGGAGAAGGCTGGTATTATTAAGCCTAACACGCCAGTGGTTATCTCCGAACGTCAAGAGTCCATACAGCATGTATTTGTCGAGAAGGCTGAGGAAAATAATGCTCCGCTTTATTTCGCTAATGATTGCTACCAAGTCACCGGTCTGGAAAGAAAAGCAGATGGCCTACATATAAGCATTAACAATAAAGAAGATAACAGTACGAGCGCTTGGCATCTTGACCTAGCCGGAGGATATCAGCAAAAGAATATCTTAGGTGTATTGTGTGCAATCGATCAGCTTCGCGCGATGAGTTTCAACTTGCTCGAAGAGCAGGTTGCTTATGGATTAAGTCATGTACAAGAGTCTACGGGTCTTCGTGGAAGATGGCAAACTTTAAGTACTAAGCCTTGGATTATCTGTGATACCGGACACAATGAGGATGGCATCCGCGAAGTGCTTGCCAACCTAGCAACCCTATCCTACACGAAACTTCACTTTGAATTCGGTGCTATGCGGGATAAAGATTTATCCCATATCTTGCCGCAGCTACCAAAAGATGCGATATACTACTTTGCCGCTCCGGATATGCCACGTGCCATGCCTGCAGATCAGCTAAAAGAGCTCGCAGCAACCTTCGGTTTGCAAGGCAAAAGCTACGCTAGTATCTCAACAGCATTCTTAGCTGCCAAAGAAGCATCAAAAGAAAAGGAATTGATATTTATAGGTGGAAGTACCTTTGTAGTCGCTGATGTGCTAACTAATCATTTTTAGTTAGCTCACCACGAATACTTTGCTGCACCCAGTAGGCAACTTCTTCCTGACTTTCCAATTCGCCCTGTAAATACATTAACTTGGTTACAGCGGTTTCAAAAGTCATGTCATAGCCATTGAGTATGCCAATGCTTTGAAGGCCTTGAGAAGTCTCATAACGGCCTAATTCTACAGACCCTACCTTACATTGAGAAATATCAAGGATATTCTTGCCGCTATCGACAGCATTTTTCAATAGATTCAAGAACCACTCATCGGTCATGGTATTGCCGGACCCAAAGGTTTCCATCACAATGCTACGTACATCCGAGTTTAATACAGCCTCGATTGTCGTCTTATTGATACCCGGGAATAACTTTAATACGCCTACGCGATCATCTATTTTATGGTGGCTAATAAATTCTTTTCCGGTATTATCCTGCAACACCTCTTCGTTATAACGAATGTGGATTCCAGCTTCTGCTAGTACGGGATAGTTTGGCGATCTAAAGGCCTCAAATTTATCCGAATTGTATTTAAAAGATCGATTCCCACGGAATAGCTTATTATCAAACAGAATACAAACCTCTTGGATGATCGAGCGGCCGTTCTTCTTTGCCGATGCGATTTCCAAAGCGGTCATCAAGTTCTCTCGAGCATCAGTTCTGATTTCACCAATCGGTAGCTGCGATCCGGATAGAACGACCGGTTTTTGCAGGCCTTCTAACAAGAAGCTCAACATCGAAGCCGAATAGGCCATCGTGTCCGAACCGTGCAGAATAACAAAGCCATCATATAATTCATAATTATCTCTAATCAGCTCCGCCATTTCTAACCAAATGCTAGGACGCATATTGGAAGAGTCGATAATAGGCTCGAACGAATGCACCGTCAACTTATAATTAAGGCGACTTAAATCAGGAAGATTTTTCTCGATAAGCTCAAAATTGAAGGGAATAAAGGTGCCCGATTCAGGGTCTTTCACCATACCAATTGTTCCCCCAGTGTAGATGATAAAGATATTATGCATGGATTATTATATACTAAATAAATCTTTTGAATTCTGTGTTGTGATTTCAGCAATCTCTGCCAATGGACGCTCGTAAATATCGGCGACTTTTTCTGCAACATGCAGTAGATAGCTGCTCTCGTTTTCTTTACCGCGGTAAGGAACAGGAGCTAAATAGGGCGCATCTGTTTCTAGGATAATGTGTTCTAGCGCAACATTCTTCAAGACCTGGTCCAAGCCTGCCTTCTTAAACGTCACGACGCCACCTATCCCTAATTTGAAGCCAAGTTCAATTGCGCGGTTTGCTTGTTGTAAGTCTCCTGTAAAGCAGTGGAATACGCCAAACAGACGCTCGTCTTTATGGCTATCCAATACTTCGAAGACCTCGTCGAATGCTTCTCGACAATGTATGCTGATTGGTAAGCCTAATTCCTTAGCCCATTCAATCTGCTGCCCGAAAGCGTCTTGCTGAATAGCAAACGTTGATTTATCCCAATAAAGGTCAATACCGATTTCGCCAATCGCATATATTTTGTGTTCCTTGATCGCCTCACGAATCGTCGCAAGCTCATCAAGGTAATTCTCTTTCACGCTGCAGGGATGCAATCCCAGCATAGCAAAACAGTTTTCTGGATATTCCATCGTCGTATTGATAACTTGAGGAATAGACTCCACCTCCACATTCGGCAGGAACAAACGACTAACGCCGTTGGCGAGGCAACGTTGCATCTGCTGCGCTAAAACTTCAGTTCCTTGATGATAGTAAATGTGAGTATGTGTGTCGGTTAAAATAAGCTGTTTTGCTTCATTATTTCCATCCATGGGGCCTAAGTTAAGATATTGTCAGCTAAACTACCTTATACGCATAAAAAAAAGCGGTTTTTTAAATAAAAACCGCTTTTTGTTGAAAATATATTAATATTTTATCTTATTTAATTCACAGGTGCTTGTGCTGGCGCTTGACCAGGGATTTGCATTTGTGGCATTGTTGGAGCCGCAGGCTCACCTTTCGGTCCAGCAATGATATCAACGATCTCTACATCAAACACTAATGGTGCGTATGCAGGGATTTCGCTTTGTTGCTGGCGTTCGCCATATCCTAAAGCAGAAGGGATGATCAAAGTAGCTTTGCTACCTTTTTTCAATAACTGAAGACCTTCAGTCCATCCTGGGATAACCGGTGTATGACCAACGCGAACACGTAATGGCTCGTAAGGACGCATAGCGTTGAATTTGTTGTTTTTCTTAGCTAATTCTACGTCGTTCGTGTCGAAGATTTTACCGTTTGTTAATGCTCCAGTGTAGTTGATTACTACTGTATCACCGATAACTGGGTTAGCACCTTTACCTTCTTCTTTGATTACGTATTGTAAACCAGAAGCAGTTTTCTTAGGTTGCAATTTGTTTTTCTCGATGTATGAAGCGATTTTACCTTCTTCAGCTTTTTTCAAACCTTCCATTTGCGCTAAGTAGTATTGGTTTACTTGCTCAAATAAAGCTGAATCTGTTAAGTTTCCTCTTTTGAAAAGTTTCTTAACCTTAATTGTGTACTCGATGTATTTATCAGCAAACTCAGGCTTAGGTTGACCAGTTCTAGCAGCCATTGTATCTAAGTTTAATTTAAATACAGCGCTATCTCCTTCTCCTAACATTTTCAAAATTGTGTTGTTGTCACCTGGGTATGCACCTGCTTGTTGCATTAATGAGTCAGGCATAATAGGAGCGATTTGAGGTAATCCTAAATCATATGTACTTGCTAAAAGTGAATCACGGTCAGTTTTAACAACGATGTCCATCGCAATAACATCTCCACCAACAGCTTTCTCTCCGCCATTATCTTTAAGGAATTTGTATTCTAGACCACCTTCTCCTTTTTTGAAATTCTGGCATGATGCAAGTGCTAAACTCGCTACTGCTGTCAATAATAAAATTGATTTTTTCATTTTTCTATTTATAACGCTTAAAATATGCTTATGTTAAATAATTCTTATACTCTGGCAATACTGCCTTAAATCTTTCTACAACGCTGTGTAGATCTTCCGATGAATTCCCACCGGCAGCATTCAAGTGTCCTCCACCATTGAAATGCTTTCTAGCAATCTCATTACAAGGGATATCGCCGATAGAACGCAAAGATAGTTTAATTAATTCAGTTCTGTCAACAAATAATCCTGCCAATCGAATGCCTTTTATCGATAATGCATAATTCACCAAACCCTCTGTGTCTCCGGTTGTTACGTTGAATTTCTCCAAGTCGTCCTTTGTCAGGGCGAATAATGCAGTATGGTATTCAGGAATTACTTCTAGGCAATTCATCAGGCAATAGCCTAAGAAACGCAATCTGTTTTCCGTGGAACTATTGTAGATATGCTCATGGATTTCCCAGTTTCTAGCCCCTGCATCCAACAAATGCGCGATGATGCGGTGAACATCTGAAGTCGTCGAACGGAAGCGGAAAGAACCCGTATCGGTCATGATGCCGGTGTACAAACAAGTAGCAATTTTTTCGTCAACTTGATCTTGCTTGTGGCATACATCGGCAATAAAGGAATAAACTAACTGCGCTGTGGCTGCCGCATTGGAATCCCAATACGAAAGTGTCGAGAAGTCCTCCGGATCCAAATGATGATCGATCATCCATTTTTGTCCTTTTGCTTCGCGAATCACCGGCTCAAGAATATTCGTTCTGGAAAGCGCACTGTAATCTAAACAGAAAACAATATCTGCTTGATCAAATAACTGCTGTGCAATAGCCGGTTGTTCTGGATATATAATTAAAGAGTCACGACCAGGCATCCAGTCTAGAAAAGTCGGGAAATCCGAAGATAACACAATGTTTACCTCGTGTCCGTTTTTCTGCAACCAGTAATATAAGCCTAAGGATGAGCCTAATGCATCACCATCAGGTTTATGGTGCGTGGTAATAATGATCTTTTTAGGTTCGGTTAATAAATGTAAATTTTCTTCTCCTTTTAACATATGTAATTTGTGATTGCAAACCTACTGAAAAAAAGTTGGCTTTTGAAAAAAAACTATCCCCCTTTAACAAGCTTTTAACAGTGCTTGTAGCGTGGGGAAGGCCTTGATGATAAGTTGTTTAGTGCCTGTAGGCATAGAGTTTGAAATCTCTACGCGTACAGATTAAATAGTTTGAAGAATTGTAGTTTATCTTTCCATAATAAAATAGCGGCTGCGCTTCGAGAGGGAAACCATCGACTAGCGTACCATTCTCCGCAAAGAGATAAATTAGATTGGTCCCTTGCGCAGCAATTCCCAAACTCATCAGACCGCCAGAGCCCGAAGCGAAATAATAAGGCCTGTTGTCCACGTCTTGGGTAAACGTATGTTCATATACTTTTTGTAAGGTGTCGCCAAGCTGGTAAACCTGTAATTGTGGACCATCTAAAACAATGAGTTCCGGCGCAGAAGTACCATTTACATTCTCAAAATCTACTATGTACTTATTGTTCCAACGTCCTTCGAAAACTTTGCTGCTCTGTCCGTCAGCGGTCATTCTATATACATCGCCAATATCATCCGTCGCGTAGTATAGCGTCTGATTTTCGCGTACAACGATACCTACGTTGCTCACAAAGCTAATGTCTCCGGGAACATCGATCTCCTGTAGTTTGTTCCCGCCGGCATCAAAGAAGTAAACACGGCCGTAGCTTGTTGTTACGATGGCTTTGTTATCATGAAACTGCACCGGCCCCAGGATCTCTCCATCAACCTGCACATTGTCCCAACCATCGATCGGACCACCCTCCATATCGTAAGCCATTACTCTGTTTTTTCCAGGAATCAACAACATTTGCTGACCTCCCCAGTCGACATGAGTAGGATGGCTAATTGGCTCATCTTTAATGCTCGTTGAAAAACCGCGCAAGGTCTTTCCGTTGCTGTCAAAGCGATATAAGCGGCGGCGGTCGGTTACTGCCAATAGGGAGCGGTCTTGTAACTGCTGAACCTTGCCTACGATGCGCCCCGCGAATAGCGTAGTCCATAACTTATTACCAGACGGATGTACGGCATGCACCGTATGATCCTGTTCTTGAGCGAAGATAAATTGCGAGGTATCGGAATGCTCGAATACAAATGGACCGGTAATCAAGCGGCTACCCATGCTATATGTCCACTCTGGCGTAGCGCCCAAGGTATTCTTGCTCTTGTAAATTGCATATAATCGGCTTAGGAAGTTGCCCGAGTTACCGGTCAGCTGTAGCGACCAGGAGTAAAACTCCTGCAGCCCATATTCTTTATTGTTCCTAAAGTTCTTGCTGTATGCTGTTTCCAGGTTGTTGATCAAAAAACTGCTAGCGTTCTTGGTATTTAAAAATACAGTCACATTAGCCTCATTCCCCTGAATTTTCTCATAGTTTTTGAACCCTAAAGTACCGATCAACAGATCCTTTCTGCGCCATTTCTGCGCATATTCCCGAAGTGTAGATTGATGGTTCGCCATCACGATAAGGCCATCGATTCGTTTAAAATAAGGTCTGCTGAATGCTTTTAAACCTTCGCCATAAACACGATAGGGGATATTGGAATAGCGGAACCGGTAAGTACTATCGCCGACAGATTCTGCGACATCGCTGAGCACGTCCAGAAATTTGCTGCTATCTTGAATGCTGATAAAACCTAGATAATCCGAGTTGTTCTGCTCTACCACTGCGAAATCACCGCCCATCGCTGCCTGAAAAGTAGTCAATAGATCTGCACGGTTTTTCTCAATTTCTTTGGTCTGTGCCTCCAATTGTTTCGAGTCCTCGGTGATGGCATGCCATGCATTTAAATCATTCTGCCATGCCTTGGCATCACTAAAAGAATACTCAATGAACATGGCGCTATTCGAAGGGAAGTAGTTATAGAGCCGTTGCGTTGTTTTGCGCTGATTAGCAAACAAGGCAATATAATGCCCCTTCGTCTCTTCCAGTTCGCTCTCGCCGGACAGCATAAGTGCGTCCTGCTTATAATTGATGTTCCAAGCGGTTTGTCCCTTGATATTGATAAACTGACGAAGGAAATCGCCGGGTCTGTTTCTTCTGAATTTATCAACGATTGCCGGAAGGTTTTGCTGTGCTAAATAAACAGTAAAGGGAGCATTCCGACTATTGTTCTTATTGAAGAATTCAACTTGTTTTTCGTCGAATTTAGGCGTCTTTTTATCCAAGGTTTTCAACAGCAATTCCTTGCTGTACGTAGCGAAAAATATATCGTCCAAATAGCTTACGTAGAAGGTTGAGTCCGATTTTGCAGCTTTATAGCTAAATAGCTGCATACCTAAGGTATCCTGCTGCTGCATCTGATAATCAGTGCCTATTTTGGGAAGTATCTCAATGATCGTTTCCTTGTCGATCTTCTCGGTAGTAGGGATGCTGAACAACGTTGCGATACCCTCTTTCTCGGGATGGAAGGATACGAACATCTCCTGATCGGTCAGGTAGCTTGCGATATCTTTATTGCGCAATAGTTGTTGCTTCAATTGCGATATATGGTCTTGGAAGGAATGTCCTAAAACGGCCTCGAATATCTCAAAATCTTTAAAGATATTGTCTGTGGTGGCGCCGTTTACAAAGGAGGTAATTAAATACGTGTCACTCGGTAGATAGTTGATGGGCTTAACGGATTTCTTCTCCTCCTTATTTAAATCTCCAAAATAAAACACCGACGCTACGACAACCGCAATAAATAGGAGTATTGAAACAATAATTGTATTTCTCATGAACGCTAAACCTGATACTTCAAAGGTAATAAATCTTCAAGATAGACAAAATTGTAAAAAGTGAAGGCTTTTGAGATTTATTTTATACATTTATAAACGAAAATTTACAAGCAGGTATTTTAGTTAATTATGAACAAACAAATCATTTTAACAGCATCATTTTTCGGTCTGTTAGCCGTGATATTAGGAGCTTTCGGCGCACATGGCCTGGAAGGAAAGATCTCCGACAAACAATTAGAAACTTGGGGAACTGCAAATCAATACCACTTTTACCACACATTAGCTCTACTCTTCTTATCCACATTCTCTAGAGCAAAGAGCCAGTCTATACGCGTATCTTTCATCATGTTTACTCTCGGTATCCTCCTGTTCTCAGGATCGCTATACCTACTGAGCACCAGAAATTTACTAGGACTAGAAAACCTATCCGTTATCGGCCCAATAACACCAATCGGTGGCGTATGCTTTATGGTCGGTTGGATAGCACTCTTTGTAGCTGCAATTAAGCATAGAGCGTGAGTTAGATATTAGACAATAGATATTAGATATTAGAGTATGGCGCCAACTAGGCGCCTTTTTTTGTGACTGTTATTTTGTTTAGAGCATAGTTTTTATTCTCGTTCATTGCAATGTCAAGTTGTATTTTCTTAATGGAGGGGAGTGTTGAACCTTTAGTTTAAACAAGAAAGGGAACTTTATCTTGAACCAGGAAAGGAAGGATACAAGGGTGATCAGGATTGGAAAGAAAGGTAAACCCTCGATCCTGTCAATCCTTGTATCCTTCCTTTCCTGGTTCAGACATACTCTAATGTCTAATATCTATTATCTAATGTCTAAGACAAACCCAATACTCTCCCCTTTCACTCCCAATTCACTCCCAATTCAAACCCGCTCCGGAAGGGTTTTGATTGGGTTATGAAAAGGCTATAAAAGATTAATAACCTGAATCAGGTACTTATTTAATACGACAAATACAGCCTTATAATCCTTTATTTCTATATTTTTGTAGTATGTCTGAATTGGAATTGTTGCCCCGAAACCGGAAAACACTTTTTGTTGAAGTCGTATTGCCATTGGCAATCGCAAAGACCTATACTTATCGCGTTCCTTACGAGTTGAATGAGAGGGTGGAGATTGGTGTGCGCGTCATTGTGCAGTTCGGGAAAAACAAGATCTATTCGGGTATCGTGAAATCCATAACGGAGGAGGCACCTTCCAAATACGAGGCAAAATATATTTTAGACGTTGCGGATGACGAACCTATCGTTAATGAGCGACAACTGCAACTGTGGGACTGGATGGCGGATTACTATATGTGCCATACGGGGGATGTGATGCAAGCGGCTTTGCCGGCAGCCTTGAAAATGGCATCAGAGACGAAGATTGTCGCGTCTGATAATCCTGATTTGGATCGATCCCTATTATCCGATAAGGGCTATATGGTATTGGATGCGCTAGACGTGGCGGGGGAGCTGTCGGTCAACGATGTGATGAAGATTTTGGGGCAGAAGTCCGTTTTCCCCCTGTTGCGGAGTTTATTTGAGCATGGTTATATCTTGATTTCGGAAGAGATCAAGGAGAAATATAAGCCCAAGACGAAGGTTTTCCTGAAGCTATCGAAGGTATTCTTTGACGATGATAGTAAACGAGCGTTATTGGATGAATTGAATCGAGCGCCAAAACAACAGGATGCTATTTTAGCTTATTTTCAACTTCGTAAGACCAAATCCGATATATCTCGGCAGGATTTGATGGAGGCCAGTGGCTGTGGTACCTCCGCGATTACCGGCTTGATTGATAAGGGCGTGCTGGAAGTGGAGGAAAAAGTGGTTAGCCGCTTTGAAGGAACGGATATACTTTTATCTCCTGATTTTAAGTTCAGCGAGGCACAGCAAAGGGCTTATGATGAGATTAAAAGCTATTTCAATGAAAAAGATGTGGTGTTATTACATGGAGTTACGGCTTCGGGCAAAACACAACTTTATATACGATTAATCGAAGAGACGCTTGCGCAAGGTAAGAACGCGCTTTACTTATTGCCGGAAATTGCATTGACGGCGCAAATTACAGAGCGCCTGAAGTTGCACTTTGGTGATAAGCTAGGGGTTTATCATTCAAAGTTCAATGATAATGAGCGTGCTGAAGTATGGCATAAAGTCCGTAAAGGTGAGTTCCAGGTGATTATTGGTGCGCGCTCGTCAATCTTCCTTCCGTTCAAAGATTTGGGTTTGCTGATCGTCGATGAGGAACACGAAAACTCTTACAAGCAGTATGATCCGGCACCAAGATACCATGCGCGTGATACGGCTATTTATCTTGCCCATCAGCATCAGGCGAAGGTATTACTAGGTTCTGCTACGCCTTCTGTCGAGTCCTACTATAATGCGAAGGCTGGGAAATACGGCTTAGTGAAATTGCTAGAGCGCTTTGGTGATGCTAAGCTACCTGCTATTCAAGTTGTCGATGTTACGGAGGCCTCTCGGAAAGATGAAATGAGTTCGTATTTCAGCAAGGCACTATTGACGGCGATCCAAGAAGCGATTGAACGAAAAGAGCAAATTATCCTATTCCAGAATAGAAGAGGACATACGCCGTTTCTGCAATGTGGTACCTGTGGGTATGTAGCCAAATGTGTCAATTGCGATGTGAGCTTGACGTATCATAAGACCAGCAATCTGTTGCATTGCCATTATTGTGGCTTCTCGGAAGATACCTTGAACGTATGTCCGGCCTGTGGCATGCCGAATATGCAGAGCAAGGGATTCGGTACCGAAAGGGTGGAAGAGGAGCTGGAATTGCTGATGCCGGATCTGAGGATCGGTCGTTTAGACTTGGATTCTACCAAAGGAAAATATGGTTTCGACCGTGTGATATCGGCGTTTGATAATCAGGAGTTTGATGTGCTGATCGGAACACAAATGATCACAAAGGGCTTAGATTTTGGAAATGTCAGCCTGATCGGTATCATCAATGCCGATGGCATGATCAACTTCCCCGACTTCCGAGCCTATGAACGTGCATTCTCCCTATTCTCGCAGGTTGCAGGCCGCGCCGGTCGCCGACAAGCGGAAGGTACTGTGATCATCCAGACCTATACGCCAAATCACCGTATCCTGGAGCAGGTAAGAAATCACGATTATGAGGATATGTTCATGACGGAAGTTACCGAGCGTAAAAACTATCAATATCCTCCATTCTATAGACTAATTAAATTGGATGTAAAGCATCCCGATAAAGATTTGGTGCATGCCGCAGCAAGTCATCTAGCGTCCCTTTTGCGACAGACCCTCGGCCAGCGCGTGCTAGGCCCCGAACCTCCATTGGTCGCTAGAGTACGTAATAATTTTATCCAAACCATTACCCTCAAAATCGAACGCAAAGATATCTCCATCGTCAAAGTGAAGGAACTGATTCGACAAGCAATCCTACACTTCGAACTCGACAAAAAGAATAAAGGCGTTCGGGTGCAGATTGATGTTGATCCCTATTAGATTTTAGATATTAGACATAAGACATTAGAGTGGAGCTGCTATCTTTTGCTGGTGGAGTGAGATGAGTTTTATATGGATGGATCGGAATTTAGAACTGGGGCATTATAATAAGGGCTATCTCTTTGATGTGTTAAGATTTGAGCCTGTTACTTCTATACGGTCGCCGTGTGCACGAGGTTCGGAAATTACTAGAAACTCCAGATCTTCCTTCGAGTTATTTAGTATTCGGTGCTTCTCAAGTGGTTTAATTACAAAGCCCTGTTTCGCTTTAACTTCGAATTGTTTTCCTTCTTTCTCAAATATAGCTTCACCTTTGAGTATAAAGAAAAATTGCTGTGCATGTTCATGATAGTGCATCGATTCGGCGGTACCTGCA
Source organism: Sphingobacterium sp. UBA6645 (assembly GCF_002455685.1). Taxonomy (NCBI): domain Bacteria; kingdom Pseudomonadati; phylum Bacteroidota; class Sphingobacteriia; order Sphingobacteriales; family Sphingobacteriaceae; genus Sphingobacterium; species Sphingobacterium sp. UBA6645. The sequence continues at coordinate 54,156 of NZ_DKLH01000052.1, read as the reverse complement.
GGCATCCGTTCTTCAATAATACTTAAACCTTCCGTCTTTAGCATATGCCAACCATCGCATTTATCCCCCCAATTATAATGTTCAACCAGATTTTTACGGATAATACTCATAATTGATAATTAATTTATTTTACTGACCTAAGTTAGGAAAATAGAATAACTAATCGCTGTTGATACAGCGATTAAGCTAATAAATGTAAAAAAACAACTAATAAGAATATTAGATTATTCAAAGGATTCTGTGTCCTATCACGTTCTAATGTCTAAAATCTCTAATCTAACGTCTAATTTTAGATACTTTAAACGGCTTCTTAACGGCCTTCTGTGCTGCTTCTTTGGCAATCTTTGCTTGCAGGTCAGTTAGTTTTTCGGGTTTGTAAGCGTTCTTTCTGGGGTCGAGATTAAATAATTTTGCGTACCATGTTGCGGCTGCGGTGAAGCGTCCGTAGTCAAGGTCGAGGTGGTATCCGTCGCGGGTGAAGGTATCGCCGATGCTGCTTGTTCTAGCATTTTGAATGGCTGTTCCTGCAGGTACGATAAAGCTAAAGTCGCCGGATTTATCGATCTGGGATGTGGCATTTACAATGCTATCGTACATCACGAGTTGATTTTGGTTATAATTCTTAAATCCTTCGTGCTTGGAATCTGCCTGGTATGCCCATGTCTGATGATAGACCAGTTTGGTGTCAGGGTTGACATGTGCAAAAACATAAGTCCATACGTCTGGAAGAGTTTCCATAATTACACTGTACTTCCCGGATAGGGGGCTTGCCTGCTGTAGGCTGACGAAGTCCCAGTTCTCGTCTTCAATTGCTTCTTCGATACTTACCTTATCGGTTTTCGTTTTTGTGCCGTCCAAGTTTATTTTGCGGTAATTGTATGCTTTATTGTTGTTATGGGCATTTTTAAGGTGCAAAGAAAGGGGGGCTCCACCGATATATAGGTTTCCGATGACCATCTTTTTGTTGGCTGCTTTCGCCATATCATATAGGTAATTTTCCAAAGCATCCTCCGAGAAGCTGTTTCCTATGGCCAAGACTTTGATAACATCATCATCTTTGGGCGATGTCTGTTGCTCTTGAGCGGCTAGTGGATTGATTTGGAAAAGTGCGATCAGAATAATTGTGAATAGTTGCCTCATGGGAATAATATTTAGCGCTTGTGTTGGAAATATATAGTTTATATTCATTTTGAATAGACCTTAATAGCTTGTCGCAATCGGCTATATTTTGCAACAATGTGCGGTGCAATAAGATAGCGTGAATCGATGTTCTAATTTACAAAAATAATAGTTGTTTTACTTGCATTTAACCAAAATTGGACATGCTTCTGACCTTTAATGAATTGCATTTAAACATTAAAAATGTAATAAATTAAGGGTATTTTTGAGCGATATGGCATACAAGTTTGTAGATAATTATCGGGAGCAAGGCGCTAGGAAGCAACTGGTGAGACACCTGGAGAAGCGGGGGATTGATGATAAGCGGGTGTTGAATGCAATAGGGAAAGTTCCTAGACATTTCTTTTTCGATGAGACTTTTTGGAATCAAGCTTATCGGGATATCGCCTTTCCAATCGGCGATGGGCAGACCATATCACAACCTTATACCGTAGCATACCAAAGTCAGCTGTTGCATATAAATAAAGGCGATAAGGTATTGGAAATAGGTACGGGTTCGGGCTATCAGACCTGTATTCTATTGGAATTGGGAGCAAACGTGTACACCATAGAACGCCAAGAGAATCTTTACCAACGAACGATACAGGTATTGCCGTATATGGGCTATAAGGCTAATTTTTTCTTAGGGGATGGCTCTAAAGGGATTCCTGAACATGGTCCTTACGATAAAATCATTGTTACGGCCGGTGCGCCTTTTGTGCCGGAGAAAATGCTTAAACAACTGCGCCTCGGCGGATTGATGGTTATTCCGGTCGGTGATGAGAAGTTTCAAAAGATGGTGACCATTCTACGAGTGGGCGAGAATGACTTCGAGCGTATCGAGCTAGATACCTTCCGTTTTGTGCCGCTTGTCGGCGATCAAGCCTGGTAAGGAAATTCAAGATTAATTTTATTCAATAAATATAATGCTCGGTTTTGCCGGGCTTTTTATATTTTTAGCGCATGAGTCAAGTATTTTACCACAACAACATAAAAGCAGTTAGGGAAACGATTAGTAGCCTGGAGAAGCAGATAACGCGGAATTCGTTCCTGCGATTGGCCATAATAATCGGCGGAGGGATTTTAGTGTTCCAGCTTTTTAAGACCAATAATATCTTCTTGGTGGTGGGCACTATTATCGGGATCATTCTTCTCTTTGTTTACTTGGTCTTTCGACATAGTAAGATTGAGCGTAAGTTGCAGGAAGCTAAGGTTTTCCTACAGATCAATGAGAATGAGATCAAAATGATTGAGGAGCATCAAAATATGTATGCCAATGGGTCGGAATTTGAAGATCCGAAGCATCCCTATACTGGTGATTTGGATGTATTTGGTCAGCATTCTTTATTTGAGAAGATCAACCGCTGCGCTACTAAAGATGGTATTTCTTCGCTTGCTTCCTGGTTGCTGAAGGCTTCAAAGCGCGAGGATATTTTGGCTCGGCAATCGGCATCAGCGGAGTTAAGTCAAGATCCAGAACATTTGCAGGTATTCCAAACGAAGATGCTTTTTAACTTGGGCTCTAAGGTTAATTTAAGGACCTACATTCAAAGTTACTTCCATGACAAGTCAATGGCTTTTGGGAATGCTTTTATGCGCTTCTATGTGCCTATTGCGCCGTGGATCTTCCTTGCGGGCATCCTAGTATCCTTGTTTGTATATAATATCGCTTCCTATTTGATCGCTTTAGCGATTGTTCATTTGCTATGGACGATGAGTCAGGGCGGAAAGGTGAGTCAGTTTTCGAATAAGGTTGACAAGATTGGTGTTTCGCTAATTGCTTTTGCGGATGCGATTAAGCTGATGGAAGATAGAAAATATCAGAGTGAGCTCAATAAAGAATTACAAGCACAGTTGCAATTGAAGGATGGGGATAAGAAGCTTTCTTCGGTTATCCGTGAGCTAGGGCAGTTGATCGATAAGCTAGATGCTAGAAACAATATGCTTGTTGGTGCAATCTTGAATATGTTGTTCCTATGGGATTTTAAGCAAGTGATGGCCATCAATAAATGGAAGGATAACTATCAGGATACGATAATCTCAGGATTTGATGCGATCAGTACCTACGAGGCTTTGATTTCCTTGGCGATTCTACGCTATAACTTCCCGGAATGGATTCAGCCGGAGATCAAAGAAGATTTTCTAGCAGACAAACTGAATGCAAAAGACGTGAATCATCCTTTAATCGATGCGGAGAAAGCGGTTGCTAATGATTACCGTGCTGAGGATCATCAGATAGCATTGATTACAGGCTCCAACATGGCTGGCAAAAGCACGTTCTTGCGTACAGTAGGGATAAACGCGGTTTTAGCGTATGCTGGAGGGGTGGTTTGCGCTACAGAGTTTTCTATCCCGATCTACGAATTGGTGACCTATATGCGTATCAAAGATTCGCTGAACGAGAGTACTTCGACCTTCAAGGCGGAGTTGGATCGCATGAAGTTTATTCTGGAACGCGTGGAGCAGATTCCTGCGAGCTATTTCTTGATTGATGAAATGCTACGTGGAACAAACTCGGTCGATAAATACTTAGGATCGAAAGCAATTATAAAAAAGCTGATCGGCTTGAACGGTAAAGGGATGTTGGCTACGCATGACCTGCAATTGGCGGAGATGTCGAAAGACTATCCAAATGCTTTAAAGAACTACCATTTTGATATACAGGTCCAGGGTTCGGAGATGTTGTTCGACTATAAGTTGAAGGACGGTCCATGTACCATTTTTAATGCTTCCCTGCTATTAAAGGGTATCGGGGTAGTTGTCGAAAATGAAAATTAGTTCCTACCTTTGCGGTCTCAAATAAGATAATGACAGTTCAAGAACGTATTGAATTTGGCGGCATTTGTTTAAGCGCAGATATTCGATAAATTGTAACAATAAGCCTATATTTGAGTGTGTTTGGTAAAATAGGGTACACTTAGCGATGTACCATATTAGATAAAACATATTACAAGTATATTACAAAAAACCACACAGAAGAATGGCAACTATTGACTACGTTATTTTTGAGCACCACCTCAAAAAGAAAGGTACCTATAATGTAAAGTATAGACTAACTCACAAAGGTAAACAGGTCTACAAGGCTAGTGAGTTTGAAGTATCTCCTAATCAGATACGGAAAAACTTTACGATCAAAGACAAGGATTTATTGGAAGAGGTTCGTGATAAACTTTCTGAATACCGAAAAACGTTAAACAGGCTTGGTGACAATATAGATTACTACGATGCTAAATCTTTGCTGAATCTGATCACTACTGCTAAGTCAGTTACAGATATTGACTTTTTCGAATTCGGGGATTCGCACTTGAAGTCTATAAAAGCGCAGGGGAGAAATAGCACGCATCATTCTTACGAGTCAGTTCTTCGAAGCTTTAAAATATTCACGGACAACAAACCATTAAGCATACACCATATTACCAGCTCGACACTGAAAGAATATGAGAAGTTCCTAAGGAAGGGTTGGGATTATACTAGAAAGGGGAAAGTGCTTTCAACTAAAGGATTAGCGCCGTCCGGTGTTAAGTTCTACTTCTCGGTAATACAGTCAATATTTAATGCCTGCAGAGAGGCATATAATACGGAGTTCAATACTGTAATTAATAATAACCCCTTTAATTTTTACAAAGTTCCGAAGGCGCCAAAGCCGCGTAAGAGGGGAAATGATATTTCTATTGAGGAGTTTATAGAACTTAGAGACGCTGAATTAAAAGGACAGAAGGAGACTGGGAGAGATTTGTTTATGCTCTCATTCTATCTATGTGGAATGAACCTCAAAGATATATACGACCATAATTGGAAGATAGTGAAGGGCAGGATTGAATATGAGCGATCAAAGACAAGAGAGAAGCGTATGGACCGCGCTTTCATTAGCGTTAAGATTCCCGATGTAGCAAAGCCGCTATTGGAGAAATACTCAAAAGAAAATATTGATAAGAGGTTTAAGAATCTGAGGTCAATGCAGTCCACCGTTTATGATGGCCTTCCTGTGGGGATCACCTTTTACCATGCACGGCACACCTTTGCTACTTGGGCGTTCAATAATTGCGGGTTTAGCACTGATGAGATAGCGATGGCATTAAACCATGTCGATAATAGTAGGGTCACAGAGCGATATATAGCTACTGATTGGTCTATTATCGACAAGGTGCAAGATGGTGTTTTATCCCTTATCTCCGCAAAGTAGCCAATTGAGGTCTACTCCATGCTTGGTATGTAGGAATTGAAGTAATCGATGGTCGGGGAATCTAATGCCTTGATATACTCTGGAAATGGTGACCTCGGGCACCCCTGATGTAGCGGCCAATTCTTTATTGAGCACCTTTGATGACATTCTCCACTCGTTAAGGCGATCCGCTATTTCACCATAAGGGCGTTCCCTGTCCGGATTCTTTCTGCTGCTATAATCTACTATCATTCTGTTCGTGTGCTCACTCATAACTCTATATCTAAATCTTTATCCTTATCTCCAATGTCTAATTGTGAATACAGCTTAGCCCAAACCTCGGCTAATTTACTTTCGTATTCTGCTAAATGATCGCTAGCCCAATCGTTCTCCGTAGCTTTTTGAATCAATATTTTTAGCATAACATTGTTCTGCATTGTTAGTATTAAGTTAGCTAACTGAACTTTCTCAGGATCTAGCTCGTACTTAAATAACTCGTTTGGGTCGAATGGCATCATATCTTATCGTGTAATTGTGTATGTATATCCCCAATTCGCTGAACTTGTAGAAATGGTTTGATCGACCTTACCATCTATCTTTACATACATTTTAAAATTGTCCGGAACCGGCGTCTTAGTTACGTAGCCTAGATAATACCATTCATCAGGTTTCACTTCCCTAACCAATTTAAAGTTAGGACCGATATCAACACGCTCTGTCTTAGTTTGTCCCTGCAGGTTTACTGATACCTCTCCGTCTGAAACGCCGTTCTCGATTATATATTCGATTGTTACGACTTCGTTTTGGCTATCGTCATCCTTTGAACAAGAGAACATTGTTAGCGCTAGAAATAATATTGCTATTCTTTTCATCCCTGCTATTTTCTAAATGTTAAGTTGTCTCCTAACAATTCAGCAACGAATTGCATGTCATTAAATGAATTCCTAGCTGATTGCTGTCCCATTCCAGTAACTTTCTTTATCTGCTTGAATGAATCTCTTGCATTTAGTCCAGTGCCCCAAAGAGCAACATTGCTACTTGATTGTTTGAAGTTCCCACTAAGAGTGATTCTACCGTCTTTTATTCTGAAGGTGTAGAAAGACAAATGCGCTCCTCTCTCGAAAGGTTCAGTCCTAATCAAGTATAACTCAGGATCTCTAAATTCAATCATAAAATTATTATCCAAAAGCCACTCGCTCAAATAATCGTAGAGTTCCTCTTTTGTGCCCTCTTTTTCGATATCGATATACATCGTTCCAAGCGGCGCTTTATTTTTTAAGTCTTGACCGAATGTTATGAGCGTCGTTGATAGCATTAGGAGTAAAAGTATTTGTTTCATAATTACATATAGTCTTGGCGGACTTTTCCTTTCACCAGGAATAGCCCGATAATGTGTTTCTTTTCAACTTTATTTTCCCCCTTAAAATTTGGATTTGACGATTTCAATATGATACACTCAGGATCGTCCTCGCAGGGATGAACTTCTTTCAGTGTTCTCAGGTCATCGTAATAGGAATCAGACACAACCAAATGCACATGCCCCCAACGCATGTATCCCAGGTTATTTATTTTTTTGATGGCGATTATGTCGCCCGACTGATATTTAGGGTACATACTGTCGCCATATACGCGTACATAGGCATCGCAATCGTTGAATGGCTTAAGGTCCACGTAATACTCAGGCTTTTCCCCAAGGTCTAAGTATGATCCAGTGATCGTCGCCGTCACATCTAAATCGTAAAATGGCACTTTGTTCTTTTGTTTTTTAGGTAGTTTGGTTTTTGTTTCATTTATAACAGTAGGAATATTCGATCCCGGAGTTGAATTCCACTGGCGCGACAAATTATCCCCGAAGTAGGCTTCGTCAAAATTATCGGTTTCACCTAACAGATATTCTCTTTTAATATTAAACTCGTTCTCTATTTTGTTAGCTAACTTTTTGCTAACCGGGCGCGCTCCATCTCTGAGCATATAGACATACTCCTTACTTACGTCTAATGCGTTTGCAAATTCAATTGGCTCGATACCAACGCGTTCTAGCAATTCTGCTATCCTACTTTTTTCCACTTGATTATCAATTACTTATAAAATATGTTAGCTTTTGTTTGTTAAATGTTTGTTTTGTTAGCTAACAAGTATTATGTTTGTAGAACAATTCGATATAAATATACTGAATTATTCATAACAAAACATATGCCTATGTATTTCGAGCTAACAAGGAAGGAGATCAGAACACAGCTAAAAGGGCTGAATCCTAAAGAAGAGTGTCAGTTTGACGTAAAGGAATCGCTACGAATTCGACAAGTAATCAGCGAAATTCATCAACACACGGACTTAAAGTTTGAAACCTCTACGAAAAATAAACAACTACCTGACAAATTGCTAGTGCGTAGGGTTAATTAAATGACATAATAACACAAACCACACAGAAGATATGGAATTCTACACTTTTTCACGGATTGAATTTTCAAAGATGCTTACAGAGGCATCTCAAATTGGAGCAACTAGAGCGCTTGTCGCTGCAGGAGTAGTGAAACCTACGATAACAAGGAAAGAAGCTGTCGATGTTCATGGCAGGAAATTAATTGAAAAGCTAGAGCGCGCGAAACTTATTAAGCGGCTGCAGCGCGAAGAGAAGGGGCGCTATTACTTTGACGTCAACGAGCTAAACAACGCAATCATAGCGGAGAATAGACACAGATTCTTTAAGGGAAATGGCAAAGATCAAAGTTAAACTCAGTCAGGATCCGCCAAAGGAGTGGAAGCCTGGCGATACGGAAGCAATCAACAAATGGTACAACTACATATACAATCAAAATCATGGCATTCAAATCAACAAAAGTTTACTTCCGTCCAAATGATGACGGAGCAGTATCGGAAAGGATCATCCAAATAGGTCCATTTGAGTATTCCTCAGTAGCGTTTGAGGATGGCAGTAAAGACAGGTCATTGACATTCGGAAAGTATCTCATAAATGCATATGCCGATATGTTCATCCTGTACGTCAAAGGAGTAAGTAAATTATCAATCAATATTTAATTAAAACCACACAGAAGATGCAATTAAAGAAAGCAACCAGGAAAGCTGTAAAGCTTAAACTGAACTTATCCGCTCCCAGTGGAGCAGGTAAGACCTACTCAGCCCTTCGGATGGGCTACGGATTAGTTGGTGACTGGACAAAGATCGCAGTTATTGACACCGAAAACGGATCGGCATCATTGTACAGTCATTTGGGAGACTTCAATGTTATCGATTTAGAACCGCCATTTACACCTGAGCGTTATGTGCAGGCTATCAACGCATGTATCGATGCAGGAATGGAGCTTGTCATCATAGACAGTTCATCACACGAATGGGCTACACTAGTACAAGAAAACGATGTGCTTGCTCAAACTTCTTTCAAAGGTAACAGTTGGGCCGCGTGGAGTAAATCCAATTTACGTCATGACCTATTCGTGAATACTGTTCTTCACTCACCGGTACACATAATTACTTGTACCCGCAGTAAAACGGAAACCGTACAGGAAGGTGGCAAGATCAAAAAGCTTGGTATGAAGGATCAGCAGCGCGATGGTTGGGAATACGAATTGACTGTTTCATTAGAGATAGATCGCGATACGCATTTCGCTACGCCATCAAAGGACCGTACCCAATTATTCGAAGGGCAACAGCCATTTATGATCACGGAAGCAACGGGTAAGATGATTCGCGATTGGTGCGATAGTGGGCTTAGTGAGAAGCAGGTAGCTATCAGCGAAATGGAAGTAGTACAATCAATCGATGACCTTAAGACGGTTTGGTCTAAGTATAAGTCTTTGCAAACTGATGCTGACTTCGTAAAGATCAAAGATCAGCGCAAGAGTGAGCTTAGCGAACCTCAGGAGAACAATGTTAAACCTATCAAAAAGGAAGGAGCAGCGTAATGGCATTCCCAGTATTCAAAATTAGATGCTCAGGTATCAGTAAGATAATGGGCGTCAAAGGTCTAGGTAAGACAGGTTATTCTTACCTAGACGAATGGATGAAAGAGCAAATCTACAATCGTAGAAAGGACTTTGCATCTAAGTATTTCGATAAGGGTAATGCTTGCGAGAATGACGCTATAGCTTTTGCATCGGCCAATCTTAAATGGGGTCGTGTGGAGAAGAATGATGAATGGTTTGAGGACGATATTTTCAAGGGAACGCCGGACATTATCCATGAACGTCAAAAGTTCATTGCGGACATCAAAAACTCATGGGATTGCTTCACATTCCCATTGTATGATACTGAAATACCTGCCGATGGTTATGAAGATCAACTTAATGGATATATGCAATTGACAGGATATCGTAATGCTCAATTGGTTTACTGTCTTATGGATGCTCCTTTGGACCTGATGAAAAAGGAAATGTCAAGACTTTCATGGAAAGAAGGGTATCGTGGTGAAGTGCCTCCTGAGGTTTACCAAAAGGTTAAAGATGATATGACATACTCTGACCTTCACGCATCACTCAGGTTGAAGGTGTTTGAAGTAGATTTCGACCCTAAGCGCATCAAAGATATTGAGGACCGTGTTTTAGAATGCCGTCATTACATTGAGAGCACAGGGTTTTATTCGCAATCATTCTTAAAGCAGGTATCGTAATGAAAGAACTAGTATTAACCATAATCCTAATCGTAGTGGTTTACTTCTACGCTAGGTATGAGTATAAACTTTGGAAGAAACAAAAAGGATAGGAGGGTACAATGCCAAAGATAGTGACAAAAGAAAGTTTTATTGAGAAATGTTTAGCTATTCATGGGGACAGTTATGATTACAGTGCTGTTGAATATTCAGGAAACAAAGATAAGGTAAAAATTATATGCCTCACTCACGGGGTATTCGAGCAAAGACCATCTCACCACACAAGTGGTCATGGATGCCCTTACTGTGGAAAAGCTAAATCAACCACTAAGGGCAGGTTTATAGATAACCGAGACGGATCTTACACAATTCCTATTTCAAAAGGATTTTCGGTTTTAATAAGCAAAGAAGATTATCCAATAATATCTCAATATTCCTGGCAAGTTAAGGAAGGCAGAGCTACTAAATATGCAAAAACAACCGTAAAACGAGGCGGCAAGAAATTTAACATTTCCATGCATAGATTTATCATGGGGGTTACTTGTTCAACTGAGGTTGTAGATCACATCAATCACAATGGTTTAGACAACAGAAGGATTAACCTTAGAATAGTTACAACTATGCAAAACTCTCATAATACCCTTAGGAGAATAGGCAGCTCAATTTATAAAGGTGTTTGTAAACCAAAGGGATGGGATAAATGGGTTGCATATATCACGGTTAATAAGAAAAGAATAAATCTAGGTGTTTTCAGTGACGAGTTGGAGGCAGCTAAAGCGTACGACTTAAAAGCTATTGAATATTTTGGTCAAAACGCATTTACTAATATTATTAAAAATCAAGCAATATGAGTTACACAACCAAAGGTAGAGTTTACAACATCGGTGATGTTCAACAAGTAAGCGACAGTTTCAAGAAAAGGGATATTGTTTTAGAATATGCCGACAATCCAAATTTCCCCGAGTTAGTATCATTTCAGTCGACGCAAGATAAGGTAAGCTTATTCGACAATCTATCGGTAGGCGATGAGGTAGAAATCAGTTGGAATTTAAGAGGTAGAGAATGGGTTAACAAAGAAGGTGTCAAAGTGTTCTTTAATACCCTTCAAGCTTGGCGCGTTCAGAAGTTAGCTGAGGGAGCCGTACCGTCTCAGCCAGTAGCGAACAACATCGCAGAGCAGGCGGCAAACGAGCCTGACGACGATCTACCATTCTAGGGTATGCCATACCTTAACCAAGACATAGTTCTGTATGTCGACCCAAAAGTGATATTAGGAAGAGAGGGTGACGAAGTAGTGGTAATATCACAAAAAGGCCACGTGTTGATTGTTCAGCACGTGGCAAAATTATCAAATCCATTTCCCGTTACCACACAGAAGATTAGAAATGATGAAGGCAAATATACAGATATCCATCGAGGAACTGAAACAGTTTCACCGCCAATTCAAAGGCCAAGGGCTAAAAGTCCTAAAAGAAATGTGGATTCTAAAAACAAGAAAAGAATTTCCGAGCAATCCATACCCAACGGCCAAGGATTATTCGACTTCTAAGAAACCATCAAACCGATTAACCAATCAAATTTGCGACTTCTTTAAACTATTAGGCCATCAATCCGAGCGCATCAATACCATGGGAGTGATGCGAGATAACCGCAAGACTGTTACTGATGTCCTTGGGCAGACTCGCATTATAGGATCAACAACGTGGACCCGTGGAGGAACTACTCCTGGGAGCGCAGATATTTCAAACACCGTTTACGGATTCTCGATCAAGGTTGAGGTCAAGATAGGTTCGGACAAACAGTCTGACGCTCAGAAACGATATCAGCAGGCCGTTGAATCCTCCGGAGGTATATATTACATTGCAAAGGATTTCCAGTCGTTCTACGAGTGGATATTGCCATTGTTGGACAAACTTAAACTAGCACACGATGGCATTAGACATAGTTCATAGCGTACACGACGAGATGGGAGGCGACGATGGTGGCAACGGTCTTGACATCCTGCAGTACATCATCCCTCAGGGTATCGAAGTACCTAAGCCCGAGAGTGTATTCGAGCTGTCGGGCATTCCCGTATTCACCAAGAAATCAATATCCACATTAATCGGTAAAGCCAAGTCCGGCAAGACCACGGTAACAGCATGGCTAGTGGCTCAATGTATCCGTATGAACATGACCGTTGTATGGCTAGACACCGAGCAAGGAGAGTATTACGGATCGCGTACACAACACTGGATTCTAAGCATTGCTGGTATCGAACTGTATGCTAATCTTAAGTACGTCGATGTGCGCGTTTTAAAGCCCACAGAGCGATTCGCAGTACTCGAGCAGTCTATTGCTATGTTTAGCCCTGATCTCGTCATTGTAGACGGTATTAGAGACCTTGTGTTCGATATTAACGATCCCAATGAAGCAACACTACGTTCGGGCGATATGATGCGTCTAGCGCAGTCCTTTGAGTGTCATATACTATCGGTGCTCCACACCAACAAGGGCAACGACAACGCGCGCGGCCACCTGGGTACGGAGATGATCAATAAATCGGAGACCGTTATATCCATCGATAAGGATGGAGAGATGATCGTTGCTAATCCTGAGTTTACGCGTTCAGAGCCTTTTAAACCTTTCGCATTTGTTCGCGATACTTACTCCTTGCCTCAGCTTGTTGAGGACTATATGGGGCACTCTGAGGTGACAGTCGGAAAGCGTTCGATACAGGCATCAGACTATACATTGGACGAGCATAGATTGATGCTAAAATTAGTGTTCATCAATGAGGAAAAACTAGCGTATTCGGACTTCCTAAATGGCCTGATTGCAGGGTATGGAACGCACGGAATTCCGCTTGGAGTTGCCAAGGCTAAGGCGTTTATTGAACACTTAAAGCAACAGAACGTTGTTCATGCTGAAAAAGAGTGGAAACATACGTATTATTCTCTAATCAACAAGCAATCAGATATTTAGCATCATGGTTCAAGTCTCACGGTTCAACTCAAAATCTACCCGAACCATGATAAATTTTATCACGGTTCAATTATCACGGTTCAACATCAAAAACATATTGAACCATTATAACATAATTACACTGAAAATCAAACATTTAACATCATGGTTTAATATGTTTTGTTTACTTAAACCATGTTTGGGCGACGCATGTAAAAACGTGGTACGGGCTAAGGACATATACCCCCCCCTAAAGGGGGGTATATTCCCCGACCTGCGTTTGGTTAAACCACGATCGATATTTGAGGAGGTCTCATGCCAGTAGATTTCAAATACAAGCTTGACACTTCCTCAAAGAAATTCGAGTGTCCAAATTGCGGTAAGAAAACATTCGTCAAATACCGTGACGAAAAGGGATACTTTGCTCCTGATGAATTCGGTCGTTGCGATAGGGAGGTGAACTGTGGATACCTGATGATTCCGGAGAATGATAAGACCATCGTCGAACCAAAGCCAAGGGAGATCAAGCCTATCCAGTACATCGACTTTGACGATGCCGCAACTACCTCGACGAACTTTGAGGATAACAACCTGATCAAGTTTCTAGTTTCAAAGTTCGGTGTTGATGCTGTGAATGATTTGATTTTGCAATATCGCATTGGGATTGATCAAACATTTCCATCTACTCGTGACTGGATCATTTGGTGGCAGTTCGATGTGAACGGGAGATGTCGGAGCGGAAAGCTCATGCGCTACCTGGCTGACGGTCATCGCGACAAGAACCATGGCACGACATGGTATCACAAGATCAATCCGAAGTACAAAGGGTTTGAGGTGACGCAATGTTTCTTCGGTGAGCATCTGCTTCCGATGTTCCCGACGAAGAAAGTCGCAATCGTGGAGTCGGAGAAAACCGCTGTAATCGCATCGCACTTCATGCCGGAGTATCTGTGGATTGCTAGCTGTTCCAAGACGGGGTTAGGTTACCACAAGTGCAAGGTGTTGAAGAATCGCAATGTGACGCTGTTTCCTGACCTAGGAGCGTTCGAAGATTGGCGATTGAAGGCTCAGGAGTACGGATGGAGTATCTACTCCCACATGGAGAAGAACGCAACCGCTGAGGAGCGCGCAATGGGCTTGGATATAGCGGATTATTTAATTTTATAAATCCATTTGGATTTGTGAAAATGATTGTTTAATTTTGATTCGATAGTGTATAGTTATGGCAGCACCAAAAAATAATGAATTTTATAAATTAAGAAAAACGGATGGCAAACCAAAAGAATTGTCTCCTGACGATTTATTTAATTTGTGGAAAGAGTTCGTTTCTTGGGCTAAAGAAAATCCTGTTTTGTCGTACCAAGTTGTTCAAAAATCTGCTAGTGTTATTCCTTTGCCAATTGAGCGGCCTTTGTCATTAAACGAGTTTTTTTCGTGGGTTGATGATACTTACGAAATTACAGTCCACCAGTATTTTGATAACGAAAAGGGGGCTTACGATGATTATTTGGGTATCACTACGCGTATACGCGCGAAGAGGAACGCTAGTTTAGAGGTTGGATCTATCAGTGGAATTTTTAATTCAAATATTTCTAATAGAATTTTAGGATTATCTGACAAGACCGAAAACAAGACGGAGATTAACGGAAACATCAAAACAGAAACCAAAGCCGACCTATCAAAATTAACGACAGAAGAATTGATTGCATTGGACGAGTTGCAGAAGAAAGTGGGGTTAGCGGATGGAGAGCAATCTACTGACGGTAAGCAATGATTTAGTTAAAGCCGAATTATGTCGGCGTTCGTTCTTTTATTTCCTTAAAGAGTTTTGGACGGTAATCATACCTGAGGAACCGGTGTACAACTGGCATATTCAGTACTTGTGTGAGCAGTTACAGGAAACTGTATTTCGAGTATCGAGGCGTGAGGCTAAGCTATTCGATGAGATCATAAACATTCCTCCAGGAACAACCAAGAGTACGATATGTACGGTAATGCTTCCTGCATGGGCTTGGGCTGTTGATCCAACATTACGAATAATCACAGGTTCTTACTCAGCTTCGCTAGCTACTGACCATGCGGTTAAGTCTAGGGATATTATCAAGTCTGAGAAGTATCGAAGATTGTTTCCTGATGTTGAGATCAAGAAGGACCAGGATAACAAGACGCAGTACAAGACTACAGCTAACGGCGAACGTTACGCGACGTCTGTAGGCGGTACGATCACAGGTATTCACGCTCACTTGATCATCATTGACGACCCGTTAAATCCAAAGCAAGCGAGTAGCGATGCTGAGCGTACAGCAGCTAACGAGTGGATGGATACAACGCTATCAAGCCGTAAGGTTAATAAAGCTGTTACTCCAACTATTCTCGTGATGCAAAGACTGCACGAGGTAGATCCAACAGGGAACTGGCTTAACAAGAAGGGAAAGGCACTAAGGTGGTTTAAGCTACCGGGGCGTATCACTTCAAAAGTCAGACCTGTACCGGAAGAGTTAGCAGATTACTACGTGAACAACCTGCTCGATCCTGTCAGGCTATCCGATGAGGTGCTAAAGGATCAGCGGTTGGATTTAGGTGAGTACGGTTATGCAGGGCAATTCGATCAAGACCCTTCGCCGGCTGATGGTGGTATTTGGAAGCGTTGGATTAAGCCAATCGATGACCATGTACTCGACCGGATGCTAGCAGAGAACAAGATCAAGAAGATCGGTAGTGATTGGGATTTAGCCTACACGGACAAAGAACAGAACTCAGCAAGTGCATATGTAACCTCAGGAGAGTATGAGAAGAATATGTACATACTTGATTTAGGCTTTGAGTGGCTAGAGTTTCCTAAGCTGATGGAATATATCAAGAACAGGAAACCAACACACTACATCGAAGCTAAAGCATCAGGAAAGAGCGCTAAGCAGACGTTAGTCAATCAAGGAATATCGGCAAAAGAGGTGAAGGTCATCGGAGGGGATAAAGTAGCGAGGGCACAGATGGCCACACCTTATGCTGAAAGAGGATCAGTGTATTGTAGAGCTTCATTGTTGGAGTTTTTATACACCTGTGAAAAGCAAGGAATTTTGAAGTTTCCTAACAACGAGCATGACGATTTACAGGATGCTCTTGTGCAGGCGATTCAAAGGCTATTAGGTAAGAATAATATGTTTGTAGTATAACCAAACGGTAAGATATGGGGTTTGATTTGTTGAAGGGGTTGACATCGTTTGGTAGAAGCGATAAAGATACAAGGGGAGGGTTGCCATACCCTAATTGGCAGTTTATCGGTAACATGTGGGTGCAGATGGCCGATAGCGGTGCTAACTACATCACTAAGGCTTACGATGCCAACAGTTACCTGAGGGCCATTGTTGAGGATATCGCATCCAAGGCAAGTACTGCGCCTGTTGGCTTGTACAAGATCAAGAACGGCGCTAAGGCTAAGAAATACCAGAACGCTGTCAAGGCTTCATTCTCATCGCAATCCTTCATCAAATCGATGGTGCTGAAAGCGCAGGCATTCGATGAGGTGGATCAACATCCATTCTTGGACCTTATCAACACCAAGCCTAACACATTTCAAACAGGCAATCAATTGCGCAAAGAACTTCACGGATATAAGCTCGTAACAGGCAATAGCTACATGTATGCCAGTGTCAAGGGCGAGAAATACTCGCAAGGCTTAGAACCTCAGCGATTGTGGTGTATTCCATCACCAACGGTTAACATCGTAGCAGGTGACTTGGTTAATCCGGTGAAGGGCTACCAGGTGAACTACTTCTCGGAGAACATTATCGATCCGCGTCAGGTGGCCCACTTCAAAGAGATGAACCTTGTTGCTGATGTGACGGGCAATCAGTGGCTATACGGCCGTTCTAAGCTAACTTCTGCTAGAGATACCATCGGAGGATTCAAGCAGGCTAACGTGGCGCAGAATACGCTATTTCAGAACATGGGGCCGTTGGGTATCGTGTCGGGCAGTGGTGAAGATTCGGGGTTAGGCGAAGAACAGGCAATAGCCATCCAAGATAAGTTTGAGCAACGCCATACGGGACTTGTCAACGGAGGTAAGCTCGTTGTTACTCCTGCTGATGTGAAGTTTACTGCAATCGGTGTTAGTCCAGTAGACTTGAATATCATTGAAGCTAAAGGCGATCTACTGCAGGAGATATGTGCACTGTACAACTATCCTAAGGAGAACTTTATCGGAGCAGAGAACAAAGCTAGTGCAGGCACAAGCGACAAGAAGGTTATCACCTCGTGTGTGCTTCCACTGCTTCGTGAGTTTGATGATGTGATGACGGCCTATGTACGTCAAGCCTACGGTGATGATAGCCTTGTGGTAATCTCAGATACTCAGTACTTCGAGGAACTACAGGAGAACCGTAAAGAGCTTGCAGAGTGGTTAGCTTCAGCATGGTGGATCAAGGTTAACGAGAAGCGTAAAGCGATGGATTACGACGAGGTAGACGGCGGTGACGTGATGCTGGTACCTATGGGATTTAGTAAGCTAGAGGACGTTATTGCAGATGTGCAGGACGTTGATTTGGATATGTTGGATAGAGAACAAGCGATTTAGAATATGATACAACCTATTACACTACCTGAGTTAGACTTTGAAGGCGTATGGCACGACAAAGTTAAGCAGATATTAAAGGAAATGTCAATAAACTCTCCTTCAAGAGAAGAGCAATTCGAGACGGCTCTTAATGCATGGTTTTCCAGTGAGTATCCTGAGGTAGATACGAAAGATGCTGATGCCGTGAGAGAAGTTATTGAGCGCGACAAGCTTTCAATAGTCCGTGACATCCATTATAATTTTGGAGGCGTTTTGTCGGATGGCAACCTCGTTATGAGGTTTGGTGATGTTCCGAACATTAAAGCAGATATTATTTACGATTAACAATGAAACTAAAACTACTTAAAGACCACGAACTCGGCAAGGCTAATGACGTGGTAGAGGTGACCGATAAGATGGGTAATTACCTTGTGAGGTGTAAGGTTGGGGTTGAGCATGTCGAAGCTCCTAGGGATGTTAAACCGAAGAAAGCTAAGAAGAATGGCAAATAAACTATTAATCGGTGTTGGCGGTGTGCTAACAGACCGTCAAGAGAAGATCATCAAGGATAAGATTAGCAAATCTGTTCCTGATGTTGAGGTGATTGTAGTGCCGTTTATGAATGGCAGCTATATGATTGAGGATAAACCTAAGTTGGTGAAGAAATAAATGCTTTTCATCTCATACATACTATTCCTATCGTTCTTCGTCTTCATGTCGTGGCAGAAGGCGAGAACTAAGGGTATTACACCTAAGGAGTTCGCGACTGGTGCTGTGATCTATTCGATAGGGTGGGTAGTGTTGATCGTAATTATAAAGTTATGCATGGTGTAGAATTTATCTTATTGATGTTAGTGATGGTCGCTCACACCCGAATTTTCAATCAATTATTTATAGAAAAACATGGTTACACAGTTACATGTGGTTGGTGTAGCCTTATATCATTGTTTTGTGTGTTAATTCTTAGAATATGCGTAAAGTAGAAGATTCAGCGATTCTAGTAGCGTTCTTCGCGCTAGTCGTTACAGTATTCATCGGCATCTATCACCTTGTTGAGATAGTGCCTAACGTTTACAAAGCTCCTATAGGCTTGTGTCTTGGTAGCGGAGTGATTGCATTGGTGTTTAGGATTGTAAGGAAGTCGGTGTGATGGATATATCACGAGAAAGACACATGATCATCCAAGATTTAGTTATTGGCATCAAGGCGATGATTAATGAGGGTAATTTAGGTAGACTATCATTAGCGTTGCTTGTTGTGTCGGAGAACTTTGCTAATGACAAACATATCCTTAATCTATTGATTAGAAAAACCGACGGGTTAGATCACAAAGGCATCCAAGAACAAAGAGATTATATTAAACATTTGCTAAGTTATTTATAATGAACCGATGGACAACCACCATACAAGCTATTAACCCCGATACAGGGGAGCAAACCGAGTACATGGGACCTCTTGCCATTGGCGATACTGAGCAGGATGCTAAGCAGTACCTTGATACTAACGGTATGGGCTATGCTACTATTCAGGGCAAATATGTTGGTGAGTTTGATCTCAAAGCACTCAAACCTGACGCAAGGCATCGTAATCTACTGCTAAGAGCAGGAGTATTCGAACGTAAGTATGCAAGGTTGTTCCGCGCTATCCTTAAGAAGCAATATAAGCAGGCTAGTGAAGCTTATCCAAGTCAGTACGCTGTTAATCCTGATGATTACAGGGAGGTGCTTACAAAGCTTTATACTGAGGTGTTGCCAAAGGAAGCGCAGCAAGCGTGGGATCATTACGTCAAGCCGTTGGCGAGTGATCGTAAAGATTTCTTTGATGATTTGATGTCAATCCTCGGTATCAGTGTTGGCGATGGCGAATGGATCCGCATTTGGCGTGATACTGCAAGGCAGTGGTTAGACCTTAATATCCTGACGAAGATTACCAATATAGCGCAGACTACGCAAAGGGCAATCGCTAAGGTTATCGAGGATAGTCTCAATAGCGAGAACACTAGCATTGACGATGTTCGCAGGGCTATCGAACGTGCTGCAGATGGTGAGGTGAATAAGCAAAGAGCGTTGTTGATCGCTAGGACAGAGACGATGCAGGCTTTAAACAAGGGTAGACGATTAGCTATGTATTCAAGCGGACTAGAATGGCAAAAGATTTGGGTTGATACTCCCGATAATAGAACGCGGTTAAGTCATCGGTATATTGCGCAGGAAGCATACAGACCATTGGACGAGCCGTATTGGTTGCTCAATAAGAACGGGTTACCCGAACCGGCACAGCATCCAGGTGATCCGCAGTTGAGTGCTGAAAACG
The DNA here is from genome assembly GCF_002455685.1 of Sphingobacterium sp. UBA6645. NCBI lineage: Bacteria > Pseudomonadati > Bacteroidota > Sphingobacteriia > Sphingobacteriales > Sphingobacteriaceae > Sphingobacterium > Sphingobacterium sp. UBA6645. The sequence goes on along the minus strand of NZ_DKLH01000052.1, from coordinate 34,422 downwards.
TCATCAACTGTCGTTGCTCAGAGGGCTTTGAGGTTGTGAGGGATGAAGCAGGAAGGCCCAAGCGGAGAAACGATAAACCGGTGTATTCAGAACTAGCCACTGTTATTTAACATCCCTATTCTCATTGCGTAGATAGGCCCAGTCTTTACAGAAATGTAAGGGCTTTTTATTTATTTTCACACATCCATTTGGATTTGTGAATTATTCATAATATCTTTGATGCATACCACACAGAAAAGATATGAAAAGATTATTTACCATGATTGCTATAGTAGCTATGGCATCATGTTCAAAAGAGGGATTCCAAGATGCAGATATACTGCATAATCAGGGATTATCACAGGCAACTCTTAACGGCATCACATTGTCACCAGGGCAAAAAGAGATTGTGTCACATTCCACAACGTATTCAGTAAGCTGTAGTGAAGGCTGTAAGGTCAACATCAATGGTGCTATTTACTACCAATCCGGTGTTTACACAAACGATTCTAAGCGTCAACACAAGTTTTAACATTATCCCCACCAGCGAGGAGCTAACCCTACGTAGGGGGGATGGGGATTGAAATAAACACTAAGGATTATGGAAATAACGATAGGAACAAGGTTTGAAAGGAGAATAGGCAAAACAATTAATATTTGCTATGTATCTGATATTATTGATTGCACATATTATTCCAGAGCTATGGGTAATACATCAACTCAAACAATTTACTATGCCAAATCAGAGACTTTTGGATTGGGCAAATCATTTGAAGTTCCTAAAAACACAATTCTTAGATCATTAATCAAACCTAACATAAAATGAATTATCAAGGAACTAATGGAAAATGGAAGGCAGTCCAACGAGAAAAGACATATTACGCCCCTAAAACAAATGAAATACAATTTGGCGAAGATGGAGAATGCGTTGCTGAATTTGTAGGCAATGACTACGATGCGCAGCTAATCGCTCACGCGCCTGAGATGATGGAGATGTTGAGTAAGGTTTTAGAAGTAAATAAGCGTCACGGATTCAACGGGCATTTAATAAATGAGCAGATTAAAGAGCTTCTCACAAGAGCAACCACTATTAAATAGAAGAGAGATGGAAAACACACTAGAAAATAAAGCGAAGTTCTTTGCCCAATACTACGGACAAGACGTTTTAAAAGCATCATCTGTGCAAGGAATCCATAAAGTAGGGAGATCATTTATGGGTAAAATTTACCATGACCAATACCTCGAACTCAAACCCATATCATCAATAAGTGATGGGGATGCTATTGAAGTTTGTAAAATGGCAATTCCATATACAGGGAGGTATGAACTTTTAGAGGTTAGAAAAACGTCAATTGTTTTTAAGCTCCCTTTTATAAATTCAAAATATCAGGTTTTCCCACTTAAATCTAGGGCTATACACTTGGAAACGTATAAAGGAGGTTTGGGCGTTGTAGAAATAGATCAAATTACACCAATATTTAACAGTATTGCGATTATTGATTATCTCCGATCACGTGGCTACGCTGTACCTTGGATGGGGTTATCAGTCGAGAAGTTAATCGAATACAGTTGGATTAAACTAAATGAAGACTAACCATGCCAAACACCGCAAAGCAAGAACGAAAAGAGATGGAAAAGACAATTGAAAGTATTGCGAACGAATTAGCTAAAGCATCCGGATTTAATACCTATGAAGAATGGGAATGTGATTACATCAAGGCTTTTGGAAAACCAAGCAAAATAATGAGGATTGTTTTATGTAAAGCAGTAGCTAAAGTTGCATTAAAAAACGCAAGTGAGAATGCTATGCTTCGTCATGATTGTGAGGACTTCCCCATATCGTCTGATTGGATTGATAAACAAACGATTTTAGACACTGATAACATACCAAAATAATGAAAGACGAAAAGCCTATATACTAGGCAAGTTCTTTGAAGATATAAAGCATAACTAAAATGAAAAAACTAATAGTCGAAGAGGTAAGTGATAAACATATTGGTCAAACACACCAATGTTTAAACGCTCCGGTAGAAGGATGCTACTCTTTAAGCGATATAGGAACTGTTTCTTTTAGAAATGGGAAATATTTATGCGATACCGGTCGATTTTGCACTGATTTTAACGGGCGTAAACATTATGAAGCATCAACAATAGTCACCCACATTTTGATTTGGAAATAATGTTAAAAACATAAAGCAAGGTGGCGGAATTAGACGCAATCTATATGGTGGTTGATGTGTAGGTTCATTGTTTGGGCAATAGAAGAGACATTCGGACATGCAGGTATCAAACCCTGCCCTTGCTTTTAACTTGGGGCGAATAGCTAAAGTAATGCGTGTATTGGAATTACGCGGAAACAGTTAGGCTGTCGTATTGGTGCGGGTTCGAATCCCATCGCTCCACATTCAAACAGCATTACCCACGAGTTTGGGTTGAGTGAATTATAAGCGCGAGAAGGGATCGTAAATGCTCGGTCATGGGTGCCATTCATCATCCTGTTTACCCTGCGATGCTGTTGAAATTTAACCACATAAAACACGAAATGCATTTCATATGTGTGGTAGCCCGTACGATCTCCCAAAGGTCGGCGGGCTTTTTTGTTATTAATTGAAAATATTTCACTAATCCATTTGGATTTATGAAAGTTCCTGTTTATCTTTGACTTGAAGGTAGTAGGGTTTGATTTTGTGTGTTTAGTTTGTACCATTGATTGAAAGGCCCTGCAGTAGTGTAGGGCTTTTTTTTGTGCGGTATGGGATTGTTGGAGTATAAGGATTTTGGAGGAGCTATTATTGACGTTGATACAGCGTCAAGACGTGTTGTAGCTAATTGGTCAGGACTTGGAAACAAGGACTTTGATAATGACATCATTCACAAGACTGCATACGATAAAACTATACAGGAACGCGGACCGAAAGGAAAGAATCTAATCTATTGGATAGTTGACCATAATCCATCAGTAAAGAACATTGCAGGATCAGTAACGGAGCTTTCCGTTGTTGGAAATCATTTACAAGCAGTAAAGCAAGCTAGTGATACAACACTAGGTAACGACCTCTTGAAACTCTATCAAGACGGTATCATCAAACAACATTCAGTAGGGTTCAGTGCAGTAGATACTGAGCAATTCAAAGACTATAGATTAATCAAGCAGATCCAATTATACGAAGGATCATCTGTGCTTTGGGGAGCTAACGAGGACACCTATACAGTCAGTGTAAGTAAGTCTTTGATCAGTAACCCAACTGATGTGATGCAGGAGCTTGATAACCTATTGAAAGCGTTCCGCTCAGGAACATATACCGATGAAACATTCGGTTTACTAGAACTGCGCATTAAAACAATTCAAAAAGCAATATCGGGATTTCTCTTGCCGGCTAATGGTAGCCACGAGAGTGGGTCGCACGTTGGTAGCACCGATTCTGACGCTAAGAATATCAATTTATTAGAGGATTTAAAGAAATCATTAACATGGAATTAGAAGCATTAGTGCAGGAGGTTAAGTCGGGATTGGAAGGCTTCAAGACCTCAGCAAATCAAACGATCGCAGATCAGAAAACTGCTATCGAAGCCTTAACGGCAAAAATGACCGAAATCGAGAAGTTAGGCGGTGTATCAGTGGAGTTGGAAGCCTTACAGAAGGACTTCAACACATTTGTGGCTGACTTCAACGAGAAGGGTAACCAAGGTGAGAAGAAAAACAAATCGTTCGGAGATTCATTCGCTGACGCAATCAAAGGTCAGGCAAGTGAGTTTGCTACGTTGGCAAAATCATCTAACGTTAAACTTGACAAGACCATCGAATTAAAAGATGTTGACTTTGACAGTTTCTCGGCAGGTGCATTAACCACTTTGACCGAGCAAGTATTGCCAGGTATCAACGCGAAATCGTTTCAACCGATGTGGTTACGCAATATTTTCCCGTCGATCAGTTCAACAAGTGGTAGCATCAAGTATTTGCAGGAGAACGAAACTGCTAACGCTACTGATGGCGCGGCTGATATTTGGGATGGTTCTACGCCGATTGCGACATTGTTGGCTAAACCGGATGTGGGTTACAACTTCAATGAAGCAACCGCAGAGCTTTACTGGATTGCTGGTATCGTTCGTATCAAACGCGAATTATTGGATGACGTGTCGTTCTTACGCTCGTATATCCCTCAGCAATTAGTGTACGGTAAGCGCGGTATCTTGGTTCGTGAGAACACTTTGATTCTATCGACGTTGAACACGAATTCAACTGCTTACGATGGAGCTAAAACAGTGTTGGTTGAGAAGTTATACGATGCTGCCTTCGGTCAGTTACGCGACAACTACTACAATCCAACTCACATCTTGATGAACAACCGTGAGGTAGTTGATCTAATCTTGAACAAAGCAACTGGTTCGGGTGAATACGATTTACCTCCAGGAACAGTTTCATACTCCGCAGGTAAATTGACTATCGGTGGTATCGAAGTTATCGGGTTACCTCAATTCGCTGCAGGAACTGCATTCGTGATCGACGCTAATCAATCGATGTTCGTTAACCGTATGTCACCTGAGGTGCGTTTCTTCGAGGAAGATCGCGACAACGTAATCAAGAACTTGGTTACTATCCGTGGTGAGGAAAGAGCAGGGTTCATCAACTTTGATCCTAAAGCTAACATCAAGGTTACTATAGCGGTAACACCGTAGTTATAAAATTAAAGGGGAGTGTTCAGATACTCCCCTTAATACTATTCCAATGGACTATTACAAAAACATCGATACCATTTGCTCAGAGCGCGATCTAATACCAACAGGTAGACCTGTTAAGGGTGTGGAATATACTTTCCTCACTGACTTAGCAGAAGAGCCTGTAACGGTTGAGGACTTCAAGATCCATGCGCGCATAGATTACAATACGGACGATCGTTTGGTCACTATGTATCTCAAAGCCGCTCGTGAACACTTGGAGAAAGTAGCGCAATTGTCTTTCGGTGAGCGTACCGTGAGGATGACTGCATTATCCATGGTTGACAATTGGAAAGTTATGTATGGTCCTGTTGATACTGTGACTGCGCCTTATGTGAAATTTGGCAAGGATATCATCACCAACTCAGGAGGTACAAACGTAGCGATCGAGTACACAACCAAATGGCCAACAGGATTACCGATGGATATCGTGGTAGCTATTTGTCGTTATGCGGCATCATTATACGCGTTCAGAGAAAGCGTAGTACTATCGTTTGACGGTAAGACGATCGATCCAAAACAATGGCTTGACGAGTCTGAAAAAGCCGTTATGAAGCATGGGAACGTAACATTTATCTAATGTACAAGCCTAAATACAATACAAAGGAGGATAAGGATGCCTACAGCAGGGAGATTAAGAGAGCGCATAACAGTCGAAAGATACGCCGAAACGGAACTGCCGGACGGCAACGTGAGCAAGACGTGGACGACGATACACTCGCCTTTCTGCGATGTAATCGAAAAAGACGCAAGTATTGATACCATCGCTACGCTTGACGAGATGGCCCAGGTCATCATCATCACATTGCGATACAATCCTGAGGTATTCTACAAGATAGGTGACAGGATTAAATGGAGAGATAGAGTTTTAAAACTCCACTCTCTTAAAGTGGATGCCAAACGCACCACTACAACGATCATAGCTAAGACACACAACGAAACAACTCAGATGTAATGGCTAAGATCAGTTTAAAAATCAAAGGCCTTGAAGAGCTTAAAAAGAAGCTTGGGAAGCAAGGTCAGGAGATAGTTCTTAGAGAGATTAGAGACGAGATTGAGATTTCTGCACAGATGGTCAGAAACGAAGCAATCAAAAGAGTACCGGTAGATCAAGGTTACCTCAGAAACAGTATCAATGTAGAGGGCAAAGATATGCTTTGGATAGTCTACGCTAGCGCAGGTTATGCAGCCTATCAGGAGTTCGGTACCAAAACTAAGGTAGAAATACCTGCAGAGATGCAATCCGTAGCGTCACAGTTTAAGGGCAAGAAGCTGAGTGAAGGAAAGTTCAAGGAAGCCATTGCTGATTGGATGCGACGCAAAGGAATCCCCGAAGAGGCTTTATGGCCTATCATGGCAAAGCTTATGAGTGTCGGGGTTAATCCTCAGCCTTTCATGTACCCGGGCTTTAAACAGGGAACAAAGAATTTACAAAAAGACATTGACAATATCATCAACAGATATTTAAACAAATAATGAAGGACGTAACATCAGCGATAAGAACAGCAGTTATTGCAAAGCTCCGTAACAACGTAATGGTTGACGGGGAGATCGTGAAGATTTACGCTCGTGTTGCTCCTTCATCTAATAACGGTAAGTACATATACTTCCCAACGCAGGACAGCGACAACGCGTCCGCAAAACAGTTCTTTTCCACTGATCACACAATGACGATCGAGTGCGTATATCGAAATGATGATGGCAATAACTCAGGTTTGGAATTAATGGTAAACCAAGTATTGCAATTGCTAGGAGTGCATAACCAGGTGGATATGCCACAGCCTGCAGGCCTGCATTTAGTCGATTTCGTATTCGTTCGCAAGAATGAGCTATTAGATATTGATGGCGTGGGATATGTATTTAGGGCAGTATTAACCTTTGAAGCAATAATCGATGAACAACAGTAAGATCCTAGGTAAGATGATGGGTGTCGCTGTTGGTGATAACTTCATCAGCTGCGAGACGGAATGTACTTTGAACTTCGAAGGCGAAACCCTTCCTAAGGAATCTGTTGAGTCGGGCAAGTGGGCTGAGTTTCTATATGGTAAAAAGACTTGGAGCATATCAGTAAGCGGATTGCTATTGAAGCGTGAAGTTGGCGCGGACTTTAAGACATTATTCACCGCATTCATTAATGACGAGATATTGACGGTGTACTTCCGTACTCGTATAGGTGTAGATCAGTTTTTAGTGTGGTCGGGTAAAGCAATTATAAAGTCGGGTATAGCTAATGCTCCGCGTCAGGGATTTGCAAATTGGAGTATCGTGTTTCAAGGTACAGGACCATTAGATTTTAATTGGGAAGAGTACTTCGCGATCATCAATGCAATGCCGGCGGCAGCCGATCAGCCTAACATAGTAGACACAAGAGAATGGGGCACGTAGCGGTTATCGGAAGGGGTTTGATGGGTTCTAGGAATGCAATCATAGACCAACACAGCGAGGTTGTAGAAACTCCACAAGGCAAAGCACTAAGGTTGACGAAAGTCGTCGAGATATTAGATCCTTTCGGAGATGCAAGCGAAGGCGACGAGGTAGAGTACGCATTCTTAGAAGATGGAGTAAAACTCAGTGGTAAAGGTAAAGTAGTAACGCGCACAGAGATTAGATGCGTGATTGAGATAAAAGAGCAAACAGATAATTATCAAGAAATAGTAAGGAGGGCATTAGAATGGCAAGTTTAGCAGGGAAACTATTAAGAGTAAAATTCAACGACAAATACATTAAATGTCAGTTGGATGCATCATTGAACTTCACCAACACATTTGATGAAGAGGGCGAGTGTAAGCCTGAGGAAACAACAGAAGTCGCTGAGGGCACATGGGTAACGCGTGTATTGGAATCGCAGGATCACAGTATTACGGTGAACTACCGCTTGTTTCTTGACGCTTTAGGTGGTGCATCTATCGGTCAAGCTGATTTAGTTCAGTTGAACATTGACGGACAAGTGTATGGTGAAGCTGAGTGGTTAACGACTCCGGGACAGCACAGTGAAGCTAACAACCAGGTGATTGTATTGCCAGTTGTGATCAGCACATTAGGACTTGAAGCTCCGGCAACAGGACGCGCGAACGGAACATTAGAATTGTTGGGGAATGGTAAACCAACGCAATCGATTCTACCGGTAGCATAATGGCATTTGAGGTTACAAGGGTCAAGCGGTTGGATGAGAACCATGTTCATATCTACTATGATGTGTGGCATCCCAACTGCAAACCTTGTAGCCTTAAGCACAAGATTAAACTATACAATACAAAGCAAGAGTTAACGCATGAGCAAGCAAGAGAAATTATCGGAAAAGGGTTACATATTCGGACTGGGAGCATTTAGACGCTACAAGGAGATTACAGGGCATGACATCAGTCATTTCGACGAGTCGCTACTAAACAAAGTGGATCACGTAGAAGGGAATTACAGATGGGCTGTGATGCTTAAATGTGCAAACGATGTCTATTGTAACACGAAAGGCGGCGAGCAGATATCTGTAGATGAGTTTACGATACTTTTAGATAGCGCGGACCAAGAAGAGAGCAACAAGCTTGTTTCACAATACCTCGATAGCTGCTATATGGGCAAGTCTATGCGTGAGTATTACGGCATCCCTAAGCCTGACGAGAAATCAAAAAAAAAGCCTTCACAACGGGCGAAGCCTACGTCAAGGCGTTAAAGTACGGATATAAGCTCAGCGAGGTTGAAGTGATGACGTTAACACAGTTTCAGCTCATCACTACAGCTTACTTAGAGCGCGAAGAGGACGAATGGGATCGCACAGCCCACATAATGAGTGCGGTGGTAAACTACGCTGGCATGGGCGTATCAGAGCCGATACAGGCACAAGATATATTTGATCTGCGTAAATACCAAGATGACAGCGTAAGGCCTATCACGAGTTGGGAAGAGTTGAAGGATATGATTGAGAAGATGTAGATGGCAAGGTTACAGGTAGAAATAGACGGAAATGCGAGTGGGCTTACCAGTTCACTGAATCAGGCAAACGCTGGGCTGAATAAGTTCAATAACGAAGCTAACAAGGTAGCTAATCAAACAGGGAAGTTAACTAGCTCGTTAGGGAGTGCCAACGGCGTAGCGATGGAGTTCAACCGTATCATCCAAGACGCACCCTTCGGAATGATGGGTATTGGTAACAACATTACTCAATTGACGTCACAGTTTGGAGCTCTTAAACAGCAAACAGGATCTACAGGCGCGGCATTAAAACAAACATTTTCTTCCTTACTAAGTAGCGGTAATCTATTATCGTTAGGTATCAGTGCGGTTGTAACCGGATGGACCCTATGGGAGCGTCACGCTCAAAAAGCAGATAAGGCTACCAAAGACCTAGAGGATGGCACCAAAACATACATCGAAACACTTAAGGGGTTAGAACGCGCGTCTGCTGATGCTAATGTAGCGGCAATCAAGGAAACTAACAACCTGGATATCCTTTATCGTGCTAGTCAGAATGTTAATCTTTCCTATGAAGAGCGAAAGAAACAAGCTGATGCTCTTATCAATCAATACCCGGAAACATTCAAAAACCATACTTCGGAAACTATTGTCGCAGGTCAAGCGGCTGACGCTTACAATCGTTTAGCCATGTCGTTGATCGCTACGGCTAAGGCGCAGGCGAACATGAATAAGGTCGCCGAAAACTCAATCACCATACTAAACAGAGCGCTACAGGCGAATGATATCGGCCGTCAGTTAGCGAAGGTTCAGCAAGAAAGAATTGAAGCGGAGAAGATCGCTAAATCATACAGCACCGGCGGTAATGCATATGGCGCTGAAAATCCGTTGTCAGCGAATGCGCAAAGCAAGCTAAATGCTTTGTTGACGCAAGAGCTTAGCCTTAAATCGCAGATTGCAGGTCTAAACGCGGAGAATGGCAAGACGCTACAACAAAATCAAAGCCTAGAAAATACAATCATTGGCTTAGTCAAAGAAGGCGCGGACCTTACAGGCAAAACATCTCAAAATATTGCTAAAGCAGGTCAGTCTACAAAGGAGACTAAGGATATCATGCAGGACCTTATCAAATCGTCACTGAGCGATTACGATAAGAAGATATTTGAGATCAATGCTAAGTATGACGGTATATTCAGTAAGATAAAGGAGATTGGCGACGTCAGCAGACGTAAAGATGCCTTTGGACTAGCTACACAAGCAAAGCAGTTTGAAACACTGCAAGCGCAAGCTAATCGGTATATCGATAGCATCAAGAAGTTAAAACCTACTAAGCCAACCGAATTGTCGGATAGCGATATTGCTCCGATTCTTCCAGGATTCGCCGCTGCCAATAAAAGGTTTAACAAATCTATACCACTAGCAAAGAGCAAAGATGAAAAGGATTTAGAGAAGCGATTAGGTCGTGTTGTAGAGAGAGGATTCAGAACCGGTATCTCAAATATAGCAGATAACATTACCGACTTAGGAAGCGACTTTAAAGAGGTATTCTCAAACGTGTTTACCTCACTCGCTGGCAGTGTAGGTAAAGTGTTTCAAGACATGATCGCCACGCAGTTAGGGGATAAGTTCGCTAAGATGATAAATCAAGACGATTTTCAAATTGGCAAACTGTCTAATAACATGTCAAAGGGAATCGTTGCCGGCGCAGGTATCGCAGGATCTTTAATATCCGGAATGTCAAGCAAGACATCGACGGTCGGACAAGTGGCTGGTGGCGCGTTGAGCGGTGCAGCTGCAGGTATGGCTTTCGGTCCTTACGGAGCATTAGCAGGTGCAGTGATTGGCGGTGTCAGCGGATTATTCTCGGCATCTTCTGCTCGCAAGTCCGAGAAACAACAGGAGGAAATGCTCAAGGAACAGCGCAAGCAGACAGCTATCATGGAACGTCAAAGCGCTCTTGCGTGGGCATCCAACATCATCGGACAGATGACAACGAGTGGAATGGTAAACGGATTAGACCGTAACGCTAAAGGCGAGCTAGTTGCGAAGGTTAGCGGACAAGATTTAATGTTCGTTCTAAACAGGGCAGGAGGTAACCGATGATCAAGTACAGGTTACCATACAAGAGTTACGATGACGCGGATTGGCTGTTAACGATTGATCTTCCGAGTTACACAGGTGAGCCGATGACAGTTTCGGGAGTAGCCGGAGCATCAGGGATACTAATGTATGACGGTGGTGTCGACGATCAATGGGATAATCCTATGATCAATATCACGTTCACTAGCGAGATGTATAACGAAGGTCAAATCGATGTTGAGGAATTACAGCTCGTTGAGGATAGACAGTGTATCGTGACGCTTACTCGTAACAGTGAGATTAAGTTTAAAGGCTACTTGATATCTGACAGAATGCAACGTCAGTTTAGGGCGGTACCGTATAACGTACAGATATCAGCGACAAGCGGATTAAACTTACTGTCATCTATCGATTACATGGGATTTGGAGCTGATTTGGGCGCGCGTGTGCCGTTAAATTACTTCCGACGTATTCTATGTAGCTCTATCAATTTAGGGTTAGAATTACCGATCAGATGGACGCCAACGGTTGAAGCTATTCAAGCTGAGATATCCGGCGATGCATTTATGAATGCTCCGTGGTCGGTCAATGGCGAAGGATTCTACGCTACAGATATTAAAACAGGAGATCCGATATATGCTAACTGCGGTTACATATTGGAAGGTCTTACGCAAGCATTACAATGTCGCGTTGTACAGGCTGACGGTGCTTGGTGGTTCATCGGACTAAATGAGAGCTTAGCCGATGTCATCAGTTATAAAGAATGCGCCAATGCTACCGGATTACCGGTAGTTACTGAGCATACGAGAGCAAGCGTTCAGCATATTGGTAGTGACTACGAATTCATCAACAACGATGCTGTACTGACTGTTGTGCCTGCGCTTAGCAAGGTCGACGTAGTCTATACGCACGGTCAGCGCGACAACATCCTTCCTAATGGAGGTCAAGATGTGTGGTCGTTGGGGTTTCCGCTTTGGTGGACGTGGGATTCGGGATTATTAGTGGAACAGCACGAAGATATAACTGCGCAAGGTGGTTATGCTGTAAGCGTGAAGAACATCAATGTGGACGAGAAGCGATATAGATTATCAAACCAACTTCCTATTGATGCTAACATCTTGTATCGCAGGTTAACCTGGGGATTTAGCTTCATGGCTGTGGAGGGATTCGCACAAGATTCGAATGGTTTCATCGATTGGACTAATAACAAGATCAAAGCGTCGGTTAAATACACTATCAATGACGGTGGAGTAGTGACTGAATACTACTTGAATGAGTTCGGTTATTGGGGCAATAAGAACACTCCGGCAAATCAGCAGGTAGTTGCTACATCTTGGGAAACAGGCGCAAGTTCCTTTATGATTCAGTTCAGCCAAACAAAGAGTTTCTTTGAGGGCGATCAGGTATTTATCCAGTATATGAGGGGTGGTGTCCTAAGAGGTGCTACGGTTGTGTTCAACGAAACAATGGACGTAAACAGTGGCACAGACTACATTGTTAGTCAGATTCAAGATGGATTCATGTCAACTCCAAACGCATGGACCGTACAGATTAACAACACGCAGAACAGCCCTAACAATAAGGCTTGGACGGAGAAAACATTCGATTACTACAGGTATTTGTACTTCTCGCAAGATAGGGCAAAGCTAAACGATGCTATTGCAGTTAATTACCGAGGAGCATCAAGCCTAGACGTGTACATCGTTGATCCGGGGCCATTAGATGAAACAGCGATTACCGGTGTTGGGATGCTATCAATTGAGTTTTTCATCAAGTCAGGACAGCGTATTGTATTCGACGATATTTGGATGAAGGTCGACAATAACTTTGACGTTTACTCGATCACCAACGCTGACACGAAGAACGCAAACGAGAAAGAAATCGAACTCAGCATATCATCTGCTTTTAGTGGATTTAAAGTTTCCAACTTCATGCGTAGATACAACTACAGTAATGTTGATTGGAAGTACACAGACGGCACGGATGTAGGCTCATTAACTGAGCTGTATGCGCGTGCGGTGATGAAATCTAGATATAAGCCTAGTATGATATTCAACGGAAGCATATCAACGCGAGGGAAGGATTGGAGTTTCCTCGATAACTACACGATAGCAACGCTAGAGGGCAAGAAATTTATACCGCTCAATCCAACATACAACACAAGCAGGAACGAGGTCTACTTAATTGCTATTGAGGACAGGAGCGATGAAATAACAATGGACGTAACCCACAAGGGAAGTCAAAATAACAACGAGATATAGGAGGGAAGAATAGATGGCGTACGTTGAGTATGAAGCAGATGGCAAGACCATCAAAGCGCGTGTACAGCAAAAGACTGACACGCTAGCAAACTGGGAAGCGAACACAAAACCAATTTTGGCAGGTGAGCAAGCGTTCGTGATCGATGGAGGGGGTACTCCGATTAACTTTAAGATTGGTGATGGCACAAAGAAATTCAGCGAGCTTCCATGGTGGATTAGCTACGATCAAGGTCAATACGTGCAGGTTGTTGGTAATGCGTTACCTACACCGACGGTAGAATTAGGCTATTCGTTCGTAGGCCCCGGAACTTATACGCATGCTGGCGGTAACGTCGTTGCTCCCGAGGGTAGGTTTTCTCAAATAGTTTTCAACGGTAGCACCTGGTCTTTAAAAGACATGGGGGAGTTGCCGGATACCAATAAGATACCAAATCTAGTTTCTAAAACTTACGTCCGAGAAGAAATTGCGGTTGATGCTGATGGTGTCATGTTTCGAGTAAAACCTTCTGTGCCTTCAACAACTCAACCCCCATCGCTAGTGGGGGGTGATTGGGAAATTGTAGCGGTCTTGGCTGACGTGGAGAATAACCTTTTCAACCTTAGAGGTTTTATAGAGAAGGGTACAGGAAACTTCGTGCCTGATGTTGCGCTTAGATCATCAGTATTCCTACGAATAAAGGAAGCTTCCGATATTAAACTTTCAGGTTATTCGGGTAAAGACGATGCCGCTGCGTTGATCACATTCTATACTGCTGATAGAGAGTATATTTCATATCTTAACTCAACTATTCATGGCTGGGTTACCGATTTTGTAATTACTGAAGGAGATATTCCAACAAACGCATATTATGTTAGAATTACCAAATTACCATCTCAACCTCCTTTTATATCAGGAGTCGACCTACTATTAAGACCTAACATTTCTCAAGAATATGTGGATGAACCAATAAAGGTTTTAAAAGAAGGGTTCACAACTTTATCAGAGCGTAATAAAAATAATTATTTTAATCTTAAAGGATATATTGAAAAGAATGGAGGAACTTTTCAAGCAGATAGTTCGTTACGATCATCTATATTTCTTAAGATAGATGGCGGGAAAGATATCGTCGTTACAGGATACTCTGGGGTAAATGACGCCGCCGCTTTATATTCTTTTTACGATGAAAATTTCAATCATATTTCTTCAGGTAATGCGCTGACGTCAGGAAATGTGTCAGACTTCATAATCGAACACGAAAGTATCCCTAGTAATGCTGTGTACGCTAGATTCACAAGGAATAGCACTCAATATCCTTTTGTAGATGGAGTAATAAACTTCATGACCGATCAAGAGATTCAGCATTTTATACATGGAAACCTTAATAATCTTTCCTTCGTGGACAGCAAAAAAGACTATTTCAATATTCTTGGTTACGTTAAAAAGAGTGATGGGTTTATTGAGAAGCACGAGACATTTCGAAGTACAAGATTTTTAAAACTTAAAGGCACGGAAGATCTTGTAATTACAGGTTATTCGGGTAGAGACGATGCCGCTGCATTGTGTGCATTTTATGATGAGAATTATGATTTCATTTCTTTTGTAAACGCCTCGAATCAGGGCGGCGTCATAGAATTCGTGGTTGTGAAAGAAAGTTTTCCAACTAATGCGGTATATGTCAGAGCTTCAGCGACTTCAACTCAAACGGGGAGAAAAGTCGAAGGTGTTGAAGTCGAGGTGACATTTAACGACTCAATTGAATATTCGGACAATATACGATTGAGCCTTAAAGAAACAGAGCTGATACTTAAACAACCCTTTCCAGATTCGGTGAAAATCCTAAACTATAAGGGGAATTTTCAAAACATACACCCAAAGGTATTGCATTTCGCAAGTGGTTTATGGGGATTTAAATTTTGGATGGCATACACGCCATTCCCATACGAATGGGATCAAGACGAAAATCCGTGTATTGCTGTTAGTAATGATGGTGAAAACTGGATAACACCTCCCGGGCTTATTAATCCATTAGCATACGCGCCACCTAACGGTTATAATAGCGATACACATTTAGTTTGGAGAGCTGATACCCAGACCTTAGAATGTTGGTATAGGCCTTATAATAATTTGACGTCGTCAGCTAAATTGGTCAGGAGAATGACAACCGATGGGGTGAATTGGTCTCAGCAGGAGGATATAGTTGGAATTGATGGCGTTTTATCCCCTTCAATACTATTTGAGGGTGGCAAATATAAGCTATGGTATCCAAACGCTTCTAAAAAAATCTATTACACGGAAAGTTCGGGAGTAAACCCTTCGGGATGGTCTACGCCATTGGAAAAAACGATCAATATTTACGCATGGCATATGGATGTCATCCGTACCCCAAAAGGCCTAGAGTACCTAATTCAAGGATGGGAAGAAGGAAAGGGGAGCAATTTCAATTCAGGGATGTTCTACATGCTTGAAGATGGGGTATCTCCTTTAATAGCATCAAAAATATTATCCATAAATAACTTGCCAGGAGATCCAAGTCAATACGAAGGGCTTTATAGGGGTTCAATCCTATTGGTAGATGGCCAATATAAAGTTTACTATTCCTATATCAGAAATGACCGATACCAAGGGATGATGTTAGCAAAGGGTGAGGATATATATAGGCTATTGCCGAATAATAGAGAATTGAGTAAGGAAAGTGAAGTAATCGTATTGACGGATGACGAATCCATTTCCGAGCTATATGTACATTCCGCAAGAACTATCCACGTCAAGGATTGCAATGTTGTAATTAATGCCTTTACAGGCTTACAACCGAATGGCATTTTGGATATCGTTGTCACTGGTTCAGGAAGTTGTCAACTTGTAAATGGAACAAGGATTTCAAATGGTACAACTATAACGTTAGGTAAGAAAAGTGTATTGGCATTGGATTCAAGAAGTGTAATTGTTATTTAACTAATCAGCCCCTATTTCGGTGGGGGCTTAATATAAGGGGAAATGAGAACAGGAGAAAAAGGATTAAAGCTGATAGAAGAGTTCGAAGTTGGGGATAACTTAAAGAAGTACCTCACCGCCTATCAGGATGTAGTGGGAGTGTGGACTATCGGCATAGGTTCTACTTACTATGAGGATGGAAGCAGAGTAAAGAAAGGGGATAAGATAACCGAACAGCGCGCAAGGGAATTATTTGCCAATATTCTAGTGAGGTATGAGAATGATGTTAAGCGTGTGATAAAGGTTGCTTTAAACCAAAATCAGTTTGATGCCTTAGTGAGCTTTACTTACAACTTAGGTGGAACAAACCTTGCTAGCTCCACACTAGCTAAGAGGGTAAACAATAATCCATGTGACGCTGATATTCGAAATCAGTTCATGAGATGGAATAAGGCAGGCGGTAAGGTGTATGCTGGGTTGACACGGAGAAGAAAAGCGGAAGCAGATTTATATTTCAGTAAGTAAGGGGATGGAAAATAAGGAGAATCAGCAACCAACGTTCATGCAAATCGTTAGGCATCCGATAACGTATGCTCTTGTGGTAGTGGTATCTGTGTTTTGGTACGTACTGTATTACACCACCGGAGGTAAGGACGAGCAAATGGAGCGCGAGGCAAGGCTATATGAGCGTATCATTGAAGAAGTACGCAAGCAGTCGAAAGAAGAGATAACAGAGCAGATAAAGCCTATTGCAAAGAAAGTAGATACGATTAGTGCAAATGCTGATTCTACATTCAATTACGTAAAGGAGCGAATGAAATGAAAAAGGCAGTAATACTATTGATGCTCATTCTTTGGGTGATAGTGACCTCATTAGTACAGAGTGATGAGGTGGAGCAAAGTAAGCCGGATATTATTAACAGCCTTGACAATCTTTCAAGGTCATTAGATAGCTTAAACAAGGTAATAGATGAAAAGGGGATATAAATTATTGTTAGTGGCGTTCGTTGTGTGCGCCCTAACATCATGCGGAGTACTGCGCAATAAGAGTAAGCAGTCAGCTAAGTTAGAAGTGTCGGAGGGGGCAAAGATAGAGCGTACAGAGCTGGAGAAGTCTGCGTCCTCGGTAGTGGTTCAGGAGCGAGAGATTGATAGAGGAACTACAGTCACCGAACGAGAAACTACAACCGTAACGACTAAGGAGGGCAGTAAGGGGAAAATAATTATTAAGAAAGACGACCTGACGCACGGCGAAAACTTCTTACGTGATAGTGCGGTAGGGATGGTTAAGGCTATCCTTGATACGTTAAACAAGACGCTTTCCATTGAGTTTGACACACCATCTTCACGAACAGAAACCACGGTAAAGGAAACGATAACCGAGAAGCGCGACGAAACTAAGGAACGTCAACAGGAACGTAAGGATACTGCCAATAAACAGGTAGCAGTACAAGCCGAGCAGTCGAGAAAGGAGTCATCTAGTGCCTCGCAAAGCGAAAGCAAACCTAATGTATGGGCTATCCTGATGAATAACATAGGTTTGGGGGTTGCTTTTCTAATCATACTGATAACTCTTGTTTGGTGGCTCCTTAAAATTAAAAAAAGATGAAGTTTAAATAATTGAGAATGTGAACGGTAATCATATCAACATTTTATCATACTTTTGCTGTTATCAAATCAATTATTTATGAAATACAGAGCCGATATTGATGGGCTTAGGGCTTTTGCGGTATTAACTGTTTTAATTTTCCATTTAAACCCACATTACCTTCAAGGAGGGTTTATAGGGGTGGATGTTTTTTTCGTTATCTCAGGATACTTAATAACAAGTATTCTAAAAAAGCAGATCGAGGAAAAGAAATTCAACTACAAGGAATTTTACACCAAGCGTATTAAAAGGTTATTACCTCTTTTCTTTGCTGTTGTATTATTCAGTATGATTGCAGGGTATTTTATTCTTCTCCCTGATGTTTACAGACAGTTCTCGGGAGATGTGATTGCTTCGACTTTATTCCTTGCTAATGTTAAATCTGCTGTAAGCGGCAACTATTTCGATTCGGACAATCTAAGACCTATACTTCATTTTTGGTCGTTGGCGGTTGAGGAGCAGTTTTATTTCATAATGCCGACCCTACTTATTATTCTATATAAATTTTTCAAGAAAGGAATATTAACAATACTAATCATCTTCCTTGTTAGCTCGCTACTGCTTTCAGAATATATGTCATCAATCCCTAAGTATGCTCAATTATCCTATTTTTTATTACCTACAAGGGCTTGGGAATTATTGGCTGGATGTATTTTAGCATATATTTCCTTCACTCCGAATAAGAATCTTGGGGCAATATTTTCATGGGCGGGAATAGGGATGCTAGTGATTAGTTCGTTTGTGATAAGTGAACAAAGTACATTTCCGGGATTGATAACCTTATTGCCTGTCATTGGTAGTGTGTTGATTATTATGTCAGGTGGGAATGGGTTTGGCAAGATATTATCCCACAAAACCGTTGTATCAGTTGGCACAGCTTCATATTCTATCTATATGTGGCATTGGCCGATTATAATTTTTGTTAAGGCTTTGTTTGGAATTAAGGAGTTTTCGTTGCTTCAATTTGCATTTCTATTCTTATTGATTATAGGGGTCGGATTTCTATCAAAAATTTATATTGAAGATTATTTTAGGTTCAAAATAGATATTAAATTCAAGGGCGCTCTAACAATGTATTTATTGATCCCAATGGGGTTGGTTTTATTGAGTTCATCAGGAATCTATAAATCAGGAGGGATGCCAAGTAGGTATGATGTAGAAAAGAAGTTTACAGTAACCACGACAGTAGGTTGCCCATCTTTGAGCCCAGGATGCTTTATAACAACTAAACAAACCAATGATTATAAAACTATTCTTATTGGTGATTCTCATGCAAACCATTTTTCAAATCTATTTTCGCTATGGTTCAATGATATTGGAAAACCATTAAAATTATTTGCTGTTGATGGGTGTAGTTTCTATTCCAAGAAATATTACAGTGGCCCATGTGAAAGCCTTAAGGAATCATTGTTAGAGGAGTTTAAGAAAGTTGATACAATCATTGTTGCCAAGAGATATGATGTAGTTTATGAAGACGAGGTTTTCTTGAAGGAATATAAAGACTACTTCGACGAGTTATCCAATTCAGGTAAAAAGATAATTATCATTAACCAAGTGCCTAAATTTACCGAATCGGGCTTCTTTGAAAAATGGTTGTTCTCAAGAAGGTATGGGACGGATCTTGATTTGAAAGAGATTAAAGTTGATGAGAATTATAAATTAGCAAACGATCGCATCATAAGTTTATTCTCAGATAATAAACAAATAGGGTTTTTAGACTTTAATTCGATAATATGGAAGGATGGAGTTATTTCGCCTTTTGATGAATCAAACCTACCTATTTATTTTAATGCAGATCATTTAACTGCGCATGGTGCTGAATGGATTTATAATAAAATAAAAACTGGAAAGAAATTTAGTGCGGTAATCAATAAATAAAATCATGGATGAAATTATAGAAAACTTGAATACCAATTATTCCGTGTATCTTAAGAAAGACGGTAAGTGGTTAGAAGACTTTAGGAATGTTTTCTCGACTATAGACGGAAAGTTTGAATCCTTAAGATTAGAAGTATTTTCTATGCTTCCCAGAGAGATTAAAAATGAAATATTAGATTGTTTAAAGAGAATTTAATGAACAAGCCTACTGTTTAGGGTAGGCTTTATTTTATCATAATGAGTACGAACTGGGAGCTAGGTTGACACATTATTTTTAGGCAATCGGAAACAAACCGATTGCTGTCACAATTATTGACAAAATTTGTGACAAGCGTTCACCTGTTCACGTTACATGAACATTAGAAAATAACGAACAAGCCCCTATCTACGGGGCTTTTTCTATTTCATACCATCCTGGCGATTCAACTACCCCTTGCTTAATCAACTCAATGAAGTAGAGCATATGCCTATCCTTTAACCAGCTAGGGTTATGGTAATACCATTGAAATTCCTTTGTATTCGGGTTGTAGGTTATTCCTGCCTTGTAGTAGTAATTGATGTTAACAACCCATCCACCACTGCCCGCAGGATGTGACACCTCTACAACCTGACGCTCTCCATGGTACCAAAATAATTTAACAACCCTACTGTTGAAGCGAGGTATCAGTGCGTCGATAATAGCATTGATCAAATCCGGCGCGAGATCACCATAAGTGCATGACCATGTATTGCCCTCGTTGCGGAACAAGTAGATTGACATACCGTCCTTACCTGTTAGCTTGTACTCATCAAGGCCAAAGCCTTCTTTGAGGTGTTCTATTGGTATGCGTAATACTTTGTTCTTATAGTGGACTATTAACGGCTCCATTCTTGCAAGTTTACTAAAAATATTAGTAATTCGTCAAGAGGTTGGTGCAAACTATTTTTCTCTATCTAGGTTTACTTGATATGAAAAGAGAAGAAATACAACGACTTATTGACGAAGGGTATCATATCCTCCGCAGAGGAGTTCCGGAAGTGGTGGAAGGCGATCTTTGGGAATACCTTGATAGCCTGGACGACGATTCGGGAGTGCTAGTGCTGTCGGAGTTGATGACGTGGAGTGATGAGGAGTTGGCGAGGATTAAGAAAGCCTAACCGTGGGTTAGGCTTGAATAATTACTGTTTCCAGTGTCGAGTTCGAAAATACATGTCGACATCTTTTTGTAAATCTTCTATGTCAGGTAAATCCTCTCTTGGACTTACAAAAGAAACGAACTCTTCACTCGTTGTGTTGGTCTTTTTTGGATTTCTCTTAAAACCTCTGAACCATTTCCAAGCGGAGTTTAACCACTTTTGGATTCTAAATTTAGCTTTGTTTGCCATATTTATTGTTTTTTACACCTTATTAGTAGCTGAATAAGATTTAGTTAATTGTTTTAATAAATAATGGTTTCATACAAATGCTACTGGTTCATTTAGAATTTAATAATACAAATATACGAATTAAAAAATTAGGCTTTTTTAAGTCCATGATACCTCAATCTCCTTTCCACAGAGAATATATATTAAGTTCTGCAACTCATGCAAGTATTTAATACGATCGCCTAAATAAACGTTCCCCATTTCGCAATATGCGATTCCAGAATGAAATCTAATTTTAACAGGTAATGCACTTGCTTTGATGATATATTCAATCCCATGAAGGACTGCTCCACACTTCAACAGCACTTCCTCCGAAAGAGGGATGGGCGAATACTCGTCAACCGTTTGCCATATTGTAGAATGTTCTAATTTTACACCTATTTTCTTTTTTGAAAACCAAACTACTTGACCAACTCTATTGGTGTCAGTGTCTTTTATGTAGTTACCGATTCTCAAATCCGTTGCCCTCAACTCTTGGGGCTTAATGTTGTTTTGTTTCATATCGTTGGTATATTATCAGGGTTTGTAATTGCTTTGACAGAGTTGTTCCATCCATCAAAGCTCCTAAAATTATCGTGCTTGATTGTCTCCGCTGCATTCTCCAATGCTTGTTGGGCAACTTGTTGGGCGTATTCTTTCATGGCGTTGACAATTGAACCGACCATGCCGGTTTGAAATCCAACACACACATCCTTACTTATGTGGTTGAATAATATTTCTTCTGCTTCTTTCATCTGTTCTAACTTATATGTTATGACTTATATCTGTCATATTCGGTATTTTGACCGTTTTTGGTCATAATGCACTAACCTAGATTGTATCTTATCCGCTAAGCTTCGGAAATGCTTGTCAGTAGCGTATAAGTCTTTGTACTGATTAATCTGATAGATTACTGTGCTGTGATCGCGACCCCCGAAAACCTGACCAATCTCAAGCAATGACATTGATGTATCACGCCTTAGAAAATAGGAGATGAGACACCTAGCTACTGACAGCTTACGGAGTCTTGATTTGCTTGCTATCTCGCCTTGTGTGACATTCAAAAGTTCGCATACAGTGTAGACTATAGGGTCTTGGTATCTGTTGGTGAAGGCCATTCTAAATGGCCGTTCTAGTCCTGCGTATATTAGTGGGGTCATGATGCGAATAATGCTAATTGAGGATTTGGATTATTTAACTCTGAATTTGCCGAAATTGACGGAGGAGGCATAGTGCTTTCAATTGTTGGATATTCAATACATGCGATTTCACAAACGATGGAAGTACCAACCCAATCATCTTTATAAATTGATAAGTCAATTCCACAATTCATTTCTAAATCCAAACCAGTTTCTTTATTGAATTTTTTATACTTCTCGGACTGTCCAAATTCAACACTTCTTTTCCCGCTATATTGGAACGGACACGATAGTTGAGGAATTATGAAAGCTCCATATCTTGCGAGAATATTTCCAATTTCAATTACCTTGTATTCGAATTCAGAACCTTTGTAATCCATTTCGTGGGTATGAGTGCTTTTGATTTTTCCGAATGGAGGATTAGATATAACAGTATCGAAGGTAGGTAAACCATCATATAATGTAGTATCAAGGACATCACCACAAATCCAAGTCGCCTCGGGAAAAAGTTTTTTGCCGACCTCAACGAATTTGTGATTTCTTTCTACACATACAATTTCTGTATCGAATTGATTCTGCCAATGGTAGTATGTGAATCCTAGCATCCCAATCCCCGCGCACAAATCAATGATTCTACTTCCAACAATTTCAACACACAATTCTTTAGCCATTTCATACGGTGTAAAATATGAAGCTATAACACCTATATTTTCCTCATAAGCAGGAATCCAATCGCGATAAACTTGTAGCTTCTCATCAAAAGTCAGTTTGTCCTTTTGTAGAATTTTTACGGCATTTTCATGTTGTTTTATCTGTTGCTTTGATAGTTTCATTCTTCTTATCGTTAAGGGTTTAACTAGCAACTTTAGCTAGGTAATCGATTCTTATTTGTTCTGATGATCGTTCGTCCGATGCGTCAACCTGGATCTCTGTTCTGTAGTCGATTCGCACCGTGCGTGTTTCAGCACGTTCTATCGTTTTGAATATCTTCTGACCTACATTGACTTTGCATTGTCCTGTTTGGATCTTCGACCCCTCTACAACTGACGCCTTCTGCTTACGCATATACTTCAACTTAGCAGGCTTCATCAATCGCCTCCCTTCTGTCCAATGATACCGGACGTAACCAACTGTCGTAAAGGAATCCGATCAACGGCTTAGCATCTTCATAGCTCAGCATGTCCTGAGAGCTTGTGATTCCCGTGCTGTCAAACCATAAGTACTTAGCGTCATCACTCGGCACAGCTTGGCTGGCAAGTGTTTCGATGAATTTGATTAATCTCATTTCTCAACTTGAATTAGGATGTAGAACAATAGGAACATTAACGGAAGCAATAGGAGGATTAAAAGCATGATTAACATAATCTCTCTTTGCTCTTCTCGTGGGAGAGTCTTAAATTTGCGCACGAACAAGCGCGGCAACATCATAAGCATCTTGATTAAGTCCTGTAATGTTGGACCTTCTTCGCTTTGCGACACTTTGGTGTGTCGAAGCCCTAACGCCGATACTATATCGACGTTAGTAATTTTTTGATTTTTCATTCTGTGTGGTAACGGGTGAAAATTTTATACTAAATTGTAATATCGGAGGTCGAACTCCTCAAGGGTCTCATCATCGGGATAAGTTTCCTTACCGCAATGGCCGCATACTAATATGGTATCTGCTGGAACCCATCGAGTCTCTTCCTCGACGACACGGATTTGAGGATTATACTCGCCCCTACATAAGTCGCAGACCTGAGTCTTGTGCTTATCGTAGTCCTCCTGGACGATGGTTAATTCTTCTGTTGTCATCTTCTGTGTGGTATTGATGACACAAACATATAAACAAGATTTCACAAATCCAAATAGACTTGTGAAAAATATTTTTTGACACAATGTATTACTCCTATATTACAAAGTAAGTGATATAAGAGTATAAGTATTTAATTTACAGAATATTATAAGTTTTGACAGTTCAAGAACGTATTGAAGCAAGTGAAACACGCATTGCGATGACCGTGTTTCCTTTCCACACAAACCACCATGACACTCTTTTTGGTGGTAAAGCATTGGCAATGATGGATGAGGTTACTTTTATGTGTGGTACCCGCTTTTGCCGTAAACAATTAGTTACCGTTTCGACGGATAAGATCGATTTTCATAAAGCTATTCCTTCGGGAAGTATTGTCGAAGCGATTGCAAAAGTAGAGTCTATTGGTCGTACCAGCTTAAAGGTTTTCGTAGAGATCTATGTAGAAAACATGTACCATGACGGCCGAGAGTTGGCTATTCAGGGACGTTTTACGCTAGTAGCGCTCGATGATAATAAAAAGCCTATCCCGGTGTTGGAAGGGCTGGATGTGACGGATTAAGTTATTGTTATTCAATCTTTGCGCGCTCATATTGAGGCGCCCAAGCGAAGTCGATAGATAAATCTTTAGCCCATTGATATACGAGATGCGGATCTCTTAAGAAAGCTCTCGCGATCAATACAAAGTCAGCATGTTCATCTTCAATAATTCGATTTGCCTGCTGAGCAGAGTTGATAAGCCCTACGGAACCGGTTATTAGGCCGGTTTCTTTTTTGATATGGCTCGCGAAGGGAACCTGATACCCGGCCTCCACGGGGATCTTTTGCCAGTGTACAGCTCCACCGGTAGAAACATCGATTACTTCCACTCCAGCTTCTTTTAATCGCTTCGCCAATGCGGTAGATTGTTCTAAATCCCAACCGCCCTCCGCCCAATCTGTGGCAGAGATCCTGACCCATAGCGAATGCTCATCGCCAAGTATAACCCTGATCGCTTCCACAATTTCCATCAACAATCGGATGCGGTTTTCAAAACTTCCGCCGTACTCGTCATGGCGTTTATTAACCAACGGGGATAAGAATTGATGGATCAAGTAGCCATGTGCTGCGTGGATTTCGATAATCTGGTAACCCGCTTGCACCGCCCGTTCGGCAGCATCAGCGAAGTCTTTCACAACCTGCTGTATCTCCGCTGCGCTTAAAGCTTTCGGAGGATGATCGTTTTCATGATAAGGGATTGCACTGGAAGAGACCGTCTGCCAGCCATGCTCATCGTCGGGAGCAAACTGATTTCTACTGACCCAAGGCTTATCCGTGCTGGCCTTTCTGCCGGCATGCGCAAGTTGTATCCCCGGAATACTTCCCTGCTCTTTAACGAACGCCGTAATCTCGCTATATTTTTCAATATGTTCATCTTGCCAAATCCCTAAATCACCGTATGAAATTCTTCCCTCCGGACTAACTGCTGTAGCCTCCTGAATAACAGCGCCCGCCTTCCCAATAGCAAACTGCCCTAAATGCACTAAGTGCCAGTTATTAGCATAGCCATCCTCCGCAGAATACTGACACATCGGCGATACGACAATACGATTGGAAATTGTGATGTTTTTTAGGGGTAACGAGCGAAACATAGTATTTAGTAGTTAGTATTTAGTATTAAGACCCAAAAAAGGCCGTTGTTTTTTCAGATAATGCTAAGATAACATTTCGTTTTAGAGTATTAGCAGTATGTTTGTAGTCTTTAAATCAAGAAAGATAAATTCATTTTCTGAAAGTCAGAAAATGCCTAGTTGCCTTTAGGAAGGCCGCCATAGGTCTAACTACTAAATACTCACTACTAAATACTAGTTCAATATCTGACCACCGGTTCCAAATTCTTCAGTTCTTCCTCGGAGAACAGTTTGTAGTGGATCTTGAAAGTTTTGCCAAGGGGAGTTTCTAGGGAGAATCCTCCTGGTCCAAATCCGTCGAGTACGTCGAGGGTAAAGTGGGAGTACTGCCAATATTCGAAGAGGTCTCTATCAATCCAGAATTCATATCCTTCGACGAGTCCGATCATAGCGTCGTTCATGCGCGGGTAGAATCCGCCTTTTTCGAAGCACTGCGGTTGTGTTCCTTCGCAGCAGCCCCCTGCTTGGTAGAACATTAAGGGGCCATGTTTTTCACTTAATTCCTTGATTAGTTCCTTGGCTTTATCTGTTGCGTCTATTCTTGAAATCATATCGTATAGTATAAAAAAGGGGTTACCTAAATAACCCCTTACCCGATTGTATGTTTGATTTTTAAAAAAATCCTAGTTTTTCTTTGCTGTATGAAATCAGCATGTTTTTCGCCTGACGATAGTGTGCTAACATCATTTTGTGGTTCTCGCGGCCTATACCAGACTGTTTGTAGCCTCCAAATGGCGCGCCTGCAGGGTAGGAGTGATATTGATTTACCCAGACACGTCCGGCTTGGATAGCGCGCGGCACCTGATAAAGCTCATGGGCGTCGCGTGTCCAAACGCCGGCACCTAAGCCGTAGATTGTGTCGTTTGCAATAGCGATCGCTTCGTCTACGTCTTTAAAAGTCGTCACAGCCAACACTGGTCCG
This sequence comes from Sphingobacterium sp. UBA6645, assembly GCF_002455685.1. Lineage (NCBI taxonomy): Bacteria > Pseudomonadati > Bacteroidota > Sphingobacteriia > Sphingobacteriales > Sphingobacteriaceae > Sphingobacterium > Sphingobacterium sp. UBA6645. The sequence continues at coordinate 8,138 of NZ_DKLH01000052.1, read as the reverse complement.
AAGATCTCTTCTTGGAAGATGCGCATCTTGTTGTGTCCTTTGAAAAGGGTTGGTTTGATGTAGTAACCTTCTTCCAGTCCTTCGCCCACATTATTCTCATCACCTCCTGTCAATACCTCAGCGCCCTCTTCCTTACCCAATTTGATGTAGGACATAATCTTATCTTTTTGGATTTTCGAAGCCTGAGCACCCATCATTACTGTAGGATCTAACGGATCACCTACTTTAATCTGATTAACACGTTCTACCACGCGTTCGATGAACTTATCATAGATGTCTTCCTGAATCAATAATCTCGACGGACAGGTACAGATTTCACCTTGGTTCAAAGCGAAGAGGACAGCGCCCTCGATGGCTTTATCCAAATAGGAATCATCTTCATCCATGACCGAAGAGAAAAAGATGTTTGGTGATTTACCACCCAGTTCAAGTGTTACAGGAATAATATTCTCTGTCGCATATTGCATAACTAGGCGGCCAGTTGCCGTAGATCCTGTAAATGCTGCCTTGTTAATATCCGGATGGGTAACTAAATGGCGACCTAACTCTGAGCCAAATCCATTCACGATGTTTATGACACCTGCAGGGATTAGGTCTCCAATTAGTTCCATTAAAACGAGGATAGATGTAGGGGTGCTTTCTGCCGGTTTTAGAACCACAGTACAGCCAGCTGCTAGTGCTGGTGCTAGTTTCCAAACCGCCATCAATATTGGGAAGTTCCAAGGGATAATCTGTGCAACGACGCCTACCGGCTCGTTAACAATCAGCGATACAGTATTCGCATCCAATTCGGATAATGATCCCTCTTCGGCACGGATAACGCCCGCAAAATAGCGGAAGTGATCAATGGCCAATGGGATATCCGCGTTCAGCGTCTCGCGAACTGCTTTTCCGTTATCAATCGTCTCAACGATTGCTATCTTCTCTAAGTTCTCTTCGATACGGTCAGCAATCTTGTTCAAGATGATGCTGCGCTCTGTTGCAGAGGTTTTACCCCAAGTTTCAAAAGCTTTTTTCGCTGCAGCAACTGCCTTGTCGATGTCTTCTTTGGTTGAATGAGCAACCTGTGTAAACGGCTTGCCGTCTAAGGGAGAAATATTGTCAAAATACTTTCCTTGAGAGGGTGCCTCAAATTTTCCATTAATGTAATTGTCATATCGTTCTTTGAACGATGGTCTTGCTAGTGCACTCATATTATCGTTTTTTCAAGTTTACTTTTTGGTACTATCCCAAAATTAAGGGAATCGAAATTTTGACAATAGCATTATCCTCGCAGACAATAGCATTATTCTATCATGCCGTTTTATTATTCATATCTGTCTACTATAATACGTATTCGATAAGCTATGGTTTTAGAATTTCGATAGATTTTATATATTTGATAAGCAGCCAATTATAAAATGTGTATGATATGAGCGGAAAAAATCTAATTCGTGCTCTTCCCTTTTCCAAAGAAAAGGAGTTGAGTACTTTGGTTGAAAACAGACGAGCATTTACCCTTGATAATTTCGAATTGAATATTTACGAAACTTATCAAGCAAGCAGTCTTGTGCCGTTGCAGTTCAGTGATATGGTTATTATCAATATGCTGAAGGGCAAGAAAGTCATGCATGTAAATGATATGCCTGCTTTCGATTATTTTCCTGGAGAGACGATTGTATTGCCGGCATCAAAGCCAATGGAGATCGACTTCCCGGAGGCTGCACTGCAGGATCCCACGCAATGCACGGCTTTGGTGGTGTCGGCCGATAAGATCGAACAAACGCTAAATTATCTTAACGAAAGCTATCCGAAAGAGAATAAGAATATCCAATGGAATCTATCTTGGGAGAATGTGCATTTCGCGAATACAAGCGAAATTGCCTCGCTTACAGATCGATTGTTCAGCACGATGACAAGCTCAGATCCGTTAAAGGATGTCTTATCGGATTTGTTGTTTAAGGAGCTTCTAGTGCGTATCATTCAGCAACAGAAGCTTTCAACCGTAGCGGCTTCAACGAAGGAACAGGGGAGTAGCGTACTAGCACATTTACGAAATTACATTACATCAAATATAAACGATAAACTAACTATTGATCAGCTTAGCCAGCATGTAAATATGAGTAAGGCTAGCTTATTTCGCGTCTTTAAGGAAGAGGTAGGCATTACACCAATGGAGATGGTTATTCAAGAACGTCTGAACAAAGCGAAGGAATTACTACGAACGAAACTCTCTGTGAAAGAAGTCTGTTATGCATGCGGATTTTCCGACGTCAATTACTTCGTACGTATATTCCGCAAGCGGGAAAATATGACTCCTGGGAATTATCAGCGTCGCGCAGAAACTATCGTTTCATAGCGCGGTCGAGCTCTCTTTTGGACTCGCGTTCTTTAATGCTATCGCGTTTGTCGAAGTCTTTTTTACCCTGCGCCAATGCAATTTCTATCTTAGCATAACCGCGTTCATTTACGAAAATACGAAGAGGAACGATCGTAAAACCTTTTTCCTCGCCCTTTTCGCGAAGCTTTTTAAGCTCTTTCTTGGTCAACAGAAGCTTCCTGTCGCGTTTAGCTTCGTGATTATAGAAGGATCCGAAAGAATATTCGGCAATATGCATGTTACGAATGTAAAGACCGTCTTCGAAAAATGCGCAAAAACTGTCGTTAATATTGGCTTTACCTTGACGTATGGATTTAATCTCAGTTCCCAATAATGCAATACCTGCGACATAGCGATCCAACAAGTGGAATTCGAAAGAGGCGCGTTTGTTTTTTATATTAACTGTTGATGAAATTGCCATTTTGTCCGTTTCGTTTGAAGCACAAAGGTAAGAATTTAGGAAAATTAGCAAAACAATCGCTGTTTTAATACTAAACAATCTGTTAATATTAATTTAATTTTATGATATTTATATGTCAAATTAAAACTAAATTGAGGTTTAAGTTTTGTATGTTTGCGACGATTTTTTGTATCAGAAGGTAAAAGTTACACTTATATTATTTGTAGTTAGGAGTAGTTTTGTACCTTTGTGGGATTTTTGACGTTTTTTGTTAAAAGTTCAAAAAGTAAATATTATTGAGAATATAGATACCTGACGAATGAGCAAGGGAAAATTAAACGAAAGAACCGCACGGTTTCTAAATGGCGAATTAGGGGATATTAAATCTAAAAACTTATACGCTTATTTTAGACCTATACAATCTAAGCAGGACACTGAGGTTATTATTGATGGCCAAAGAGTTTTAATGTTTGGATCTAATTCCTACCTAGGTTTAACGACTGATCCTCGTATCATTCAAGCTTCGCAGGATGCTCTTGCGAAATACGGTACGGGATGTGCTGGCTCTAGATTTCTTAATGGTACCCTAGATATTCACGTGGAACTGGAAGAGAAATTGGCAGATTACGTCGGTAAAGATGCCGCTATTCTTTTCAGTACCGGATTCCAGTCGAACTTAGGCCCATTGTCATGCTTGACTGGCCGTAATGACTATATTCTTTTGGACGAGCGCGACCATGCATCTATCATCGACGGTAGCCGTTTGTCTTTCTCTAAAGTAATTAAGTACGCGCATAATAACATTGACGATCTTCGTGATAAGATGTCTCGCCTTCCGGAAGAAAGCTTTAAGCTGATCGCTACGGACGGTATCTTCAGTATGGAAGGTGACATCGTTAAATTACCTGAACTTGTTCAAGTAGCTAACGAATTCGATGCTGCGATATTGTGTGACGATGCACATAGTTTGGGAGTAATTGGTGAAAAAGGAGCAGGTACTGCTTCGCATTTCGGACTTACTGAAGATGTTGATTTAATCATGGGAACATTCAGTAAATCCCTAGCTTCACTTGGTGGATTTGTTGCCGCAGATAAAGATACCATTGAGTATTTGAAACATAGAGCGCGTTCTTTGATGTTCAGTGCAAGTATGACGCCGGCTTCTGTCGCTTCTACTCTTAAGGCTTTGGAAATCATCCAAACAGAACCGGAACACATCGAGAAACTATGGGCGAATACAAATTACGCTAAGAAATTATTATTAGATAGCGGATTTGACTTAGGAGCTACTGAGAGCCCTATTCTACCTGTTTTTGTTAGAAATAACGAAAAAACTTATATTGTTACCAAAATGTTGCAAGACGACGGCGTATTTGTTAATCCAGTCGTTGCTCCTGCAGTCCCAGCTGAAGAATCTTTAATCCGCTTCTCGTTGATGGCAACTCATACTTTCGATCAGATTGATGAAGCTGTTGAGAAGTTGGCAAAGGTATTCAAAGCGCTGGAAGTTGAAACTTTTATAGGATAATAAAGCTTTAAACCTGTGATTACGATTGTTCCTGTAGAAACGAAGAGTCAGCGCGCGAGTTTCATTGATTTCCCGCACGACCTCTATGAGGCTGACCCTAACTACGTTCCTGAGTTATTCTTAGGACAGGATGATATGCTTAATCCAAAGAAACATCCTTTCTACAAACATTCACAAGCACAGCCCTTTTTAGCCTATCAAGACGGTAAAATCGTGGGGCGCGTGCTTGCTATCTACAACGTAAATCACAATAACTTTAACCATGTTAATGAAGGGCAGTTCGGTTTTTTTGATTGCATTAACGATCAGGAAATAGCCAATAAATTGCTTGAAACAGCAACAGCATGGGTAAAAGCTAAAGGCGCCACCAATATTGTGGGGCCCATCAATTTATCGACAAACGACACTTGTGGTTTGTTGGTTGAAGGTTTCGACCGACCTCCAATGGCCATGATGCCTTATAATTTCCCCTATTACATCGACTTGATTTCGAACGCAGGCTTTGAAAAGAAAGAAGACCTTAGGGCCTATCTTGTTAATAAAGCCGGTGCTAGTCATCGTTCGGTGCTACTTTTGGATAAACTCGAAGCTCGTTTAGAGCGTTCGGGGATTATCCTTCGGCAGATCAATCTGAAAGATTTTAAAAACGAGGCTGAACGCATCAAGGTGGTTTACAACAAGGCTTGGGATAAGAACCTGGGTTTTGTACCGATGACCGATGATGAGTTTTTCTATGTTGCGAAGGATTTGAAGATGATCGTCGATCCAAAGTACTGTATCCTCGCTCAAAAAGGAGATGAGATCGTGGGCTTTGCTCTTGGTGTTCCAAATATCAATGAGATTTTGATCAATATCAAGCGAGGTAGATTATTTCCGACCGGAATATTCAAATTACTCTTCGGTAAAAAGAATATTAAGTCGCTTAGAGTGCTCATGCTAGGGGTATTGGATAACTACCGTAAGCTAGGAATTGAAGCCTGTTTATACGGTCGTATCATCAAAAATGCGATGCCCTCGGGTATTGTAGAGGCAGAATGCTCCTGGATGCTGGATCACAATTACATGATGAATCACGCTATTGAGCAAATCAATGCAGATTTCTACAAACGGTATCGTCTGTACGAAAAAGCGATATGAAAAAGAAAATCTTCATTACCGGTGCGAGCGGCTTTGTAGGTTCTCACCTGGTAGAGGCTGCCCAAAACTTGGGACTTGAGGTGCATGCTGCGGTAAGATCTAGCAGTATAACAGACCAAATAGCACCTTTTGTCGATAAATTCGTCTACCCAAACCTGGGGGATGCGCAAAATCTTAAAACGTTATTCGAAGAAGAGCAGTATCACTACATCATCCATGCCGCGGCAATGACCAAAGCAAAGGATGAGAAGCAGATGAATACCGTGAATGTGGACTACACAGAAGCCATTATCGAAGCGGCTACAACGGCTCAGATTCCATTGGAACGTGTCGTGTATGTGAGTAGTCTGGCTGCGGTAGGACCCATTGCCTTCAACAGTGAAAAATTGATCGATGAATCCTTTCCTTACCGCCCTGTCACAGTTTACGGACGCAGTAAGCGCGCTTCGGAATTGATGATTCGAGAAAAATTTGCCGACAAGCCTGTCTCTGTATTTCGGCCGACGGCAGTATATGGCCCACGCGAAAAGGATATTTTCATCTTGTTTGATACGATGAATAAGGGGCTCGATCCATATATCGGACGAAACCCGCAGAAGTTGAGCTTCATTTATGTCAAAGACTTATGCGAGGTTCTATTGCAGGGCTGTATCATGAAACAGGATGGTTTGCAGTTTTACAATATCTCCGATGGTTTAGTTTATTCACGCTACGCCATGGCGGACATCTTTAAATCGACATTGAAGAAACGTCTGTTTAGGATTCATGTGCCATTGGCACTGATTAGATTGGTGGCGCAGCTGTCTCAAAGGCTCTATAAGAATTCGAGCAAAACACCGGTGATTTATCCGGAAAGGCTAGGGGAGCTAACGGCAGAAAACTGGGGTTGTAATATCAATCACGCTGTCGAAACCCTTGGTTTCAACCCTAAATATGATTTGGAACGAGGGTTGACAGAGAGTTTAAATTGGTACAAAAGCCATAAGTGGCTATAAAAAATATAAATAATGAGCGACGAGAAAATCAATAAAAAGTTGTTTCAAGATAGAAAACGCACAAATATCTTAAGCAATCCAGAACAAAGACTGATAACCTATTTAGTGCCACGCATACCCAATTGGATATCCTCTGATGGGTTGACGGCAATAGGCTTGTTTGGATCATTGATGATATTGGGCAGCTTTTTATTGGCAGAATATGTTCACATTAACTACCTGCTCTTAGGTATTGTCGGCTTTTTCGTGCAATGGTTCGGCGATTCGTTAGATGGTCGAATTGCGTTCTACCGAAATAAATCGCGAAAGTGGTACGGGTTCGCGCTAGACATCGTAATGGATTGGGTTAGTACGGTGTTTATCGGATTGGGCTATGTTTTTTATGCGCCTGGCGACTTTAAATACCTCGGCTTTACATTGGTGGCTCTGTATGGCTGGGCGATGATTATTTCGCAGTTAAGATATCGCATCACTGATAAATACACGATTGACGCAGGACTTTTGGGCCCGACAGAGATTCGTGTGATCATTTCAGCAGTACTCGCGCTCGAGGTTTTTATCCCCGGATCGATCAATTATAGCGTGTTAGGAATCTGTATTATCTTATTCTTCATCAATCTGGGTGATACCAAGAAACTATTGGATCTTGGAGATATCAAAGATGCGGAAGAAAAAGCAGCAAAATTAAAGGAAGGTCAAGAGGCCTAAGATCTTAGCGGATGACAGCAAAAGTTAGAGAATTTCTGAAGGTTCAGCTGTCTGCCTTTATCGGCGGCCTGTCTGACTTTGGTATCTACACATTCTGTTATACTGTGCTAAAATATACGGCACCTTTCTCAAACGTCGTCAGCGGTAGCTTAGGCGCAATTGTCAATTTCACCATAAATCGCTATTGGTCATTCAATAGCCGCGCACAATCTATCGGCAGCCAGCTCTGGAAGTTTATCATCGTAGTGCTGGGAAGCATAGGGCTAAAATCATTGGGAATACACATATTCGTCGATTTAATGCATTGGCATTTCCTGCTCTCGAAGCTAATTGTAGAGATTGTAGTTTCCCTAGGCTTCAATTTCACTTTACAGAAATATTGGGTGTTCAGAAAATAGAATAGATATATTTTGAAAGATAATCCGAAAAGCTAGCAATTAATATTGCTAGCTTTTTTTTATTAGGGATGAATCAGTTGTTTTCTGCATTTGTCTTGAACCAGGGAGGGAAAGGAAATTTGTCTTGAAATAGGAATGGAAGGATTTAAGGATTGGCAGGATCTGGCGTACTTATATATGGGAGACGTTTAGTGAAACGTCTCTATGCATTGGCGTCCAATTCGCTTTAATACAATTTTCGAACTATACAGGCGGGAACATTCTATAACTTGCCCGTTTTTTTGTCTTGAACCAGGAAAGGAAGGATTTAAGGATAGACGGGATCGGGCATACGTTTCCTAAAAGATATATCATTGATTCCTTTATCCACCGGCATACCTGATCCTGATCATCCTTAAATCCTTCCTTTCCTGGTTCAAAGCAAATTTCATCCTTCCCTCCTTCAAAGACCAACCCGAAAAATCAAAATCCCCCTTCTAAAACAAAGTTTCAAAGACAACTCCCCAATCCCCGCCACACAGCTCCGACGGCTCAGAACCCATGCTCTCCCAATACAGACCCCATACAGAACCCAATCAGACCCGCACGGCAAGGGCTCTGATAGGGGAGAGCA